>JBGZJM010000224.1:0-24792 GCA_041848845.1 Petrimonas sp.
AAGAGGTGTAAGCCTTTTCAAAATGAAATCCCTCCTTTTTCAATAATTTCCCTGCTTTGTGTGCTTCTTCAACACCCTTCTCCGTTAAATCCACATCGGTCCATCCCGTAAAACGGTTCTCCTTGTTCCACACGCTTTCGCCGTGGCGAATTAATACTACTCTCTTCATTGTGTATAATCTGTTTAATTATTGTTTATCGTTTTGGAGGGACAAAACTACTTAAAAAGGATGAATTTTCCGAATTTTTACCGGGCTATTTACGTAACGATGATTCAACGGTATATGGGTTGATTTTCCTGCATGTCGCGAATAATTTTTATTTGTCCCACCAGTAAATAGAGGGACAGGAGTGATGCCAGAAAGTCTGAAACGGGCATGGCGATCCAGACGCCGTTTAACCCAAGCCATGCAGGGAAGATCAATAACCCGGGGACCAGGAAGATAATCTGCCGGCTCAAACTTTGTACGATGGCTTTTTTCGCTTGCCCGATACTTTGAAAGAAATTTCCCGCAACAACCTGAAAACCCACCAGGGGAAAAGCGAGCAAGCTCAGCCGGATTCCGTTTTCCGCAATTTCAAGCAGCGCCTGGTCACCGGTGAACGCGCCGGCAAATTGTCGGGGGAAGAACATGCCGACAATAAACCCGGCGCTCGTGATAATGGTCGCCACTTTTACGGCATAAAAAAAAGTCTCCTTGACCCGCAAAAAGTTTCCTGCGCCGTAGTTATACCCGATAATCGGCTGCGTGCCCTGGTTTAACCCCACTACCGTCATAATGATGATCAACAACATGGCGTTAAGTATTCCGTAGGCGCCCACGGCCAAATCCCCCCCGTGTTTCAACAGCGAGGTGTTTAACAAAACGGCTACTCCCGATGCCGCCACCTGCATGAAAAAGGGTGAAAGGCCGATAGATACGATAGCCAGGACGATCTCTTTATTCAGCCGGATATTCTCCTTCCGCAAGCGTATAAGGCTGCTGTCCTGCAGGAAATGATGCATCACAAACAACATTCCCACGAACATGGAAATAACCGTAGCCCAGGCCACACCCCTAATTCCGAGATCGAAAACGAAAATAAATACCGGGTCGAGAATGATGTTCAACAGGGCTCCGATTAACATTGTTATCATCGCTTTTTTGGGATATCCCGAAGCGCGCATCATGTTGTTGAAACTGTAACAGAGACTGATAAAGACATTTCCGATAAGAACGATCTGCAAATATTCCCGCGCGTAAGGCAGCGTGTTTTCCGTGGCACCGAAAGCGAGAAGGATAGGATCGAGATAGACGTAGAAAAGCGTCATGATCGCCGCGTTGAACAAAAGGATAAGCATCAGGGAGTTGCCGAGTATTTGTTCTGCCGTATGTTTCTTCCTCTCACCCAAACTGATGGAAATCCGGCTTGCGGCGCCCACGCCGACCAGCATCCCGAGCGAAGAGGCCAGTATGGTGACCGGAAAAGTGATGGCCAGTCCCGAAATGGCATAGGCTCCGACCCCTTGGCCTATAAAAATTCGGTCAACGATGTTGTAGAACGAATTTACAAGAGTGCCGATGATGGCCGGAATGGAATACTCCCATACCAGGGCGCTTATTTTTTTTGTTTCGAGGGTTAGTTCCTTATCTGTGGTGGATTGTTGCACAGTGAAAGCGCGGTTTTAAAATTTAATTTTCCGGTAACTTCCGGCACAGCATGATCTGTCTGTCTTATAACGAAATTTCCGGGGTTTATGTTCGAAAGATTTTTTATCCTTTCTGCGTCATCATCTTCAGTACTATCCTGTCGGTTTCCGCCATGCCCCGGCTGCCTATGATGGCCAGGTTTTGAATGGTTTTGTCCACGTCTTCATTCACGATACCTTCCTGGGACGTTACCACCCGGTTCTCTATCGCCATCAGGGCAGAGAGCATGGCCGTAGAGGTACCGCTGGCAATTTTCAGAGCACAACTGGGTTTTGCGCCGTCGCAAATCATGCCGGTTATGTTGGCAACCATGTTTTTTATGGCGAACGTGACCTGCGTATAATTGCCTCCCATCAGGTACGTTATGCCGCAGCTGGAACCCGCTGATGCCACCACGCAACCGCATAATGCCGACAGTCTTCCCAGGTATTGTTTGATGTAAATAACCGATAGGTTGCTGAGAATTAGGGCTCTGATAAGGCTTTCTTCGTCACTGCCAGCGTCCTCCGCATAGGTTAGCACGGGAAGTGTGGCGGCTACACCCTGGTTACCGCTCCCGGAGTTGCTCATTACCGGAATCAGGGCGCCGTCCATCCTTGCATCGCATGCTCCGGCCGTTGCAGAGAGCATGCGGCTGTGCGGATTTTCTCCGAAGATGCCCTTTCCCCTGTCGCCCGTCAAACTTTTGGCCACGTTGTGTCCGTAACTTTGTTTTCGGGATTGCAACGAAGCTTCCCGATTCATCTTTGCCGCTTCCAGGATGAATTCCAATTCGTCTATAGGCGATTCAACGGCATATTCGTATACCTTCCGAAACGTAAGTTGTACGTTCTCTTCCTTTTCTTCCGCTGTCTCCATTTCATTTTTCAGCAGTTCGGTACCGTTTTTCCCGATATGGGAGAACCGGGTATGGTTGCCGCGGATAACGGCCACGGACGATTCATCTCCGGCGTAACACCGGACTTCAATATACAGCTTGTCTTCTATCTCCGTTTCAACGTCGATTTTTATTCGTTTGTCTTGAATGTAGCGTTTGGCGCGTTCCACGTCCGACGGTTGAAGGTCGCGGAGAACTTCCAAACCGTACTCCGATTTCCCGATCAGTGCGCCCAAGGCAACGGCTATAGGCAACCCGATCATGCCTGTTCCGGGAATGCCTACGCCCATGGCGTTTTTAAGGACGTTGGCACTCAGAATTACCTCTATACGTTCGGGTCTCTGTTCCAGTGTTTCCGTAGCCTTTGCGACACAAAGCGATACGGCAACGGGCTCTGTGCAACCGATAGCCGGAATTATTTCACGTTGCATCAGTCGCTTGATTTTTTCTCTTTCCTGCGGGTTTAACATGAGAATTTGTGGTTCAATGAAGTTAAATACGGGGCAAAGTTACATAAAAATCGACAGAAAGTCGTCGGTGAAAAGGAGAAATAATGAAAAACAGACGTACCGTTGACAGGATTAAAATATAATTGTATATTTGAACTCCAAACAGCCTTAAAGAGATATGACAAACAACGAATATTTACTTCATTATGTTTGGAAATACCGGCTTTTCGACCGGTCCGACCTCCAAACGATGGATGGACAAAAAATAGAAATCATCGATCCGGGAATACACAACACCGATGCCGGAGCTGATTTCTTCAACGCCAAAATCAAAATAGGGGATAAGATATGGGCGGGGGATGTGGAGATTCATTCCTCCTCGGGCGATTGGGCCAGACACGGACACCATACCGATGAAAGCTACAACTCGGTGATTTTGCACGTGGTGGAAAGAGTGAATGGCGTTGTGGTGAACCAAAAAGGCGTGCCGGTTCCGCAAATGCAACTGATCGTCCCCGAAAGTGTCAGGAGAGATGCCGCGTATTTGCTCAACAGCAGGTCGAACATCCCTTGCAAGAATCATCTTCCGCTGCTGGAAAAGAAAGCGGTATATGCCTGGCTGGGGAAGGTAGGGGTTGAACGGTTGGAGCGGAAGACCAACGATATTTTTACACATATGGCCCGGTTCAACAACTCCTGGGATCATTCGTTTTATGTGCTGCTTGTCCGTAACTTTGGGTTCGGATTAAATTCCGACGGGTTTGAACGACTGGCCTTGAGCCTTCCTTTCAACTGTATTCAGAGACACGGCGACAGTCTTTTTCAGATAGAGGCGCTGCTGTTCGGGCAAGCCGGATTGTTGTATGACGACACTGTTTCCGATGATTATTACCTGCAGCTTGGAAAAGAATACGGGTTCTTAAGGCACAAATACCAACTGAAGCCCATCGATGGATTTTTGTTCAAGAAGTTGCGTGTCCGTCCCCGCGCGTTTCCGCAAGTACGCATCGCACAGCTGGCGGCTCTGTTGAAGCAGTCCGGCCGACTCTTTGCGTCCATACTCGAGCAGGAAGACTATAGACAGTTGCGGCTTTATTTTCAGGTTGAAACCTCCGGTTACTGGCATACCCATTATTCTTTCGGAAAAGAATCGGAAAGATCCCGGAAGTACCTGGGGGAATCTTCTTTCCATGTTATCCTCATCAACACGGTTGCCCCCATGCTCTTTGCTTACGGAAGAAAAACCGGCCAGGAAAAGTTTTGCGACAGGGCGTTGCACATCCTGGAGACGGTAAAACCGGAACGAAATGCCATCGTCGCCGAATTTGCGGCTTCCGGCATATCTCCTGTCAGCGCATTCGATTCGCAGGCGCTCATTCAATTGAAAAAAGAGTATTGCGATAAGCGGAAGTGCCTGTACTGCAAAATCGGGTATCAAATTTTAGCCCGATAGCGCTGCAAAACATCTCCTATTTACTGAATTTTCCGTTTTTTTAAATATCAAAACGCTAAAAACTACTTAATTCGTTGTATTTTTGCCCCCGTTATCCAAATTTCAGGAAGGTAATAATGACAAGGTTGCTGAAATATATATTCACCCTCATTTTTTCGGCAGGCATACTGTTCGGATGGAATTCGTGCG
This sequence comes from Petrimonas sp., assembly GCA_041848845.1. Classification (GTDB taxonomy): domain Bacteria; phylum Bacteroidota; class Bacteroidia; order Bacteroidales; family Dysgonomonadaceae; genus Petrimonas. The sequence goes on from JBGZJM010000224.1 coordinate 4,659, forward strand.
CCAATATGGCGGCGCCCACGGGCGGGCTGTATGACGAGGCCCCCCCGCGATTAATCCGCTCCAATCCACAGAATGGCGGGTTGAATGTGAACCGGAAAATTCTTGAATTTGAATTTGACGAGAACATCAAAATCGAAAAACCGATGGAGAAAGTGATTATCACGCCGCCGCAATTGGCTATGCCGGTGATAAAATCGGTGGGGAGAAAAGCGGTTGTGGAATTGGAAGACGATTTGTTGGAGAATAGCACATACACCATCGATTTTACCGACGCCATTGTCGATAACAACGAGGGAAACCCGCTCGAAAACTTCTCCCTTTCTTTCTCTACAGGAAATCAACTCGATACGCTCGCCGTTTCCGGCAAAGTGTTATCGGCAGAAAATCTGGAACCTGCTCAAGGTATTTATGTGGGCATGCACACCAACCTGGATGACACCGCTTTTGTAAGGACCCCTTTTGAAAAGATTTCAAGGACCGACTCGCGTGGAAGGTTTACGGTAAGAGGATTACCCGCGGGTAAATACCGGATTTTCGCCCTCGACGATAAAAACAGGGATTATAAATACGACAACCCACAGGAGGCCATAGCCTTTCTTGATTCCATTGTCGTTCCGTCATCGATGCCTGCCGTGAGGCAAGACACGGTTTTCAAAGACAGCGTGACCATCGATACCGTAAAAACGATAAATTACACCCGTTTTCTTCCCGATAATATTATACTGCGCTCATTTTCATCCGGATTTCAACGGAAATATTTTCAAAAACACGAACGGAACCAACGGGAAAAACTTGTTGTCTTTTTTGCCGCTCCAACCCGGGAGCCTACTTTCGAACGGTTAAAGCCGGCATCGGGCAATGAAAGTTGGTACGTGATGGAGAAAAGCAAAGATAACGATACCCTTTCCCTGTGGATATCCGACTCGTTGGTCTTAAGGCAGGATACCGTCATACTGAAGATGAGTTACCTGAAAACGGATTCGTTGAACCGGGACCTTATGCAGTCGGATACATTGAGCTTTAACTTCCGCGAACCGCGGCAAACCCGCCGGGAGAAGGAAAAAGAAGAAAAAGAACAGATACGCTTCCTGGGGATTAACCACAACTTGCAATCCACACACGAAATTTATTTGCCGGTTCAGTTGGAGTTTGAACAGCCGGTCATCGATTTTGATTCATCGAAGGTTCATCTCACATACGAAGTGGATTCCGTTTTCTCACCGGTCTCCTTCACGATGCTGGGCGACACGCTAAACCCCCGGAAATATACGCTTCGGCACAAATGGGAACCGGGAGGAAAGTATACATTAACCATCGATTCGGCAACCGTTCACAGCATTTACGGGTTGTGGAACAACAAGGTAGAGCAGGCGTTTGCCGTAAAAGCACTGGACCAGTACGGAAATCTGATGTTCCAGCTGTCGGGACTTCCGGCAGGAAAGCCCGCTTATGTAGAGTTGCTGGACAAATCGGATAAACCTTTTCGAAAAGTACGTGTCAAAAACAACGAAGCCTTGATTTTCGATATTAACCCGGGAACCCTCTATGCCCGTCTTTTCATCGATGACAACGAAGACGGTGAATGGACGACAGGTGACTATGAGAAGGGAAGGCAACCCGAAAGGGTCTATTATTATCCGGGTGCGTACGAGATCAGGGCATATACCGACCACGAAGAGTCGTGGAATGTGACGGAGTTGCCGTTAGACAAGCAAAAACCGCTCGATATCACTAAAAATAAACCCGAAGAAAGGAAACGCCGTAACCTCAACGAAGAGCGCGAACGCCAGCAACAGCAGCAAAACCGACGCGGAGGCACTTCTTTTCCCGGCGGGTCAGGAGGTATGGGCGGGCCGGTTACTCCTGTCCGATAACCGCACTTAATCCAAACGAACGAAAATGAACAAAACGATTCAATTGTTTCTCTTATTTGTCCTGGTCGTCTTCCTGCCTCAGGCAGCAACCGCCCAGTGCAAGATCATCAATAACTCTTTTAAAGACGGGGAGAGCATCACGTACGATTTGTATTTCAACTACGGTATAGTGAGTGCCAAAGCCGGCACGGGATCATTAAGGACCAATCTGGTAAACTACAAGGGCAACAGTGCTTTCAATATCCGCATGTTGCTCAATACGAGCGGATTGGCAGGGAGTTTCTATACGGTTAATGATACGCTTGTGTCGTATATCGATATGGACTTGCGACCGTTGCTTTTCACTAAAAATGCATTTGAAGGAAAGGATTATTCCCGGGAAGTGCAGTCTTTCAGCTATGTAGAGGATGGGATAAAGGTACGGACAAACCGTATTTTCAACGGGAAAAAGAAATTCGAGGAAACCATTACTACCCAGGAATGCACATACGATTACCTGTCGGTGTTGGCGTTGATCCGGAACTTGGACTACTCGGACATGGAACCCGGTGACCAGAAGCAGATACAGTTTCTTTCCGGAAGAGAGATCGTGAACATGGCTGTAAACCACAACGGTTCGTCTACGATTAAAGCCAATGACGGGCAAACCTACAACACGGTTCAGATCTCCCTGACCATCTACGATAAGGCGTTTAAAGACAAGAAAGAGGCTATTAGCGCTTCGTTGACCGATGATGCGAACAGGATTCCCATTGTCATCGACACGCATTTAAAGATTGGGGCCATACGCGCTGTGCTGAAAAATGTTTCCGGCCTGCGAAATTAAAATAAATTTTCTTGACCTATGCAAAAGCAAGTTTTTCTTTTCTGTGTGCTTTTTACGATGCTTCTTTCCGCTTATCCCCGTACATCACAGGCACAAACCGCAGGGGAACCCTATGTGATTTTGGTTGAATTCGTGTTGGATGAGGCCCGGATAGATGAAGCCATAGAGCTGTTGTCCGACATTCAAATGCAAACCCTTGAAAAAGAAGAGGGTTGCCTGGTTTACGATGTCTTGTTGGGTGAGGAGGATCCTGCCCGTGTATTCATCTACGAGAGTTACGAAAGCGAAGCTGCATATAAAGTGCATGCCAATGCCTCCTATTTTAAAGAGATTGTTCTGAAAAAACTCAAGCCGCTTGTCAAAAGTCAAAAGATAACGAAGGTTTTTCCGTTGAACTTTGAAGGAGCGTTAGGTGACGCCGAGATTTAGGAGTTCCATCTCTGCGAAAAGTCGCCTGTATATTTCGGCCTTTTCGGGTAACGGCTTGGGGTACGCTCTGGATGAGGAAGGCATCCGGTAGAATTTGTATTTTTTATGGAGAAAATCAACGGTCACGCTGTTCCCTATCTTAGGGGCGGGAGTTGTGTCGGGAAAGAGCGAACGGAGAGTCTCGGTCGCTTTTTCACCGGTGGTGGCTATCGTTTTGCAGTCAGGGATCTTCGATAAAATGTTTTCGAGGTTGAGAGGAGTGACTATTTCCAGAAAATTATCCGACGCATTCCCTTTCAGCCGACGCACTTCGTGTGCCGTATCGCTCAGGGCAATACCTTTCAGCGATAGAAAATCCACAATTTTTTCTTTATCGAAAGAGGTCTTGTTTCCCGTCAGAAAATAATCCTTTTCATCGAAAAAAGCCAATCCGAAGATCCGCCACATATCGTTCTGGAAATTGGGATAATAGAAATCCATCTTCCACTTCGCCTTCGGTGGAGGGAAGCTGCCCAGCATCAGTAGCCTGGCATTGCCGGGTAAAAAGGGTTGCAAAGGGTGGGTTTCGACCGGAAACATCATTCAGTTGTCCTCCCTGATCGGGTCATCGTATTGTTCCTGCAGGCGTTTAAGCTCGGCGTGAAGTTCGCCGGTAATCTCTTCGTAACCGGTTTTCCCGTACAGGTTGTTCATCTCCGTCGGGTCGGCTTGCAGGTCGAACAGTTCCCACTCATTCATGTCGCCGTAGAAGCGAATGAGTTTGTACCGTTGCGTTCTCACTCCGTAATGACGCCTTACGGCATGTTCACCGGGATATTCGTAGTAATGATAATACAGGGATTTTCTCCAATTGGCGGGAGCTTTTTCGTTTTTGAGCAAAGGTACCAGGGAGACGCCTTGTATGTCTGGGGGGATGGGAGCACCCGCAAGCTCAAGCATGGTCGGTGCAAAATCGATGTTTTGAACCAGTTGAGGTATGTCGCCCCGTTTCCTGAACGATTTGGGAAGCCACATAACCAGGGGGGTGCTGAACGATTCTTCGTACATGAATCGTTTGTCGAACCAACCGTGCTCACCCATGTAAAAACCCTGGTCGGACGTGTAAATGACAACGGTGTTCTCCAGCATTCCGTTTTTTTCCAGGTAGTCGAGGATACGTCCCACATTTTCATCCAGCGACTTTATGGTTTTGGCGTAATCCCGCATATAGCGTTGATATTTCCACCCTGCCAATTCGTTGCCTTGTAGGCCGGACGCGTAAAACGCATCAACGATTGGCCGGTAATGAGCATCCCATTTTATTTTTTGTGCAGAATCCAGCCGGGCATATTCCCCTTGGATATAGTGTTCCGACAACCGGGTACTGACACCCGGACGCAGCATCTTCAGGTCATTCACAATGTCCATATCGCGGTCGCTGGCGATGCTCATCTCCTGCATTTTTGCCGCTTTTCTCCCTGAATAATCATCGTAAAAGTTGGCTGGGAGCTCAAATGTTTTGTCTTCGTAAGCTTTCAGGTAAGTCGTGTCGGACATCCAGTTGCGGTGTGCCGCTTTGTGATGCAGGAACAGGCAGAAAGGCTTTGCCTTGTCGCGTCCGTTCTCGAGCCAATCCAGTCCGAAGTCGGTAATGAGGTTTGTGGCGTACCCTTTGTAGTTTTTTCTTCCTTCAGGCGTGATAAAATCGGGTTGATAGTAATGGCCCTGACCGGGAAGAATCGTCCAGTAGTCGAAATGGGTGGGTTGACTGTCCAGGTGCCATTTCCCGATCATTGCTGTTTGGTATCCCGCCCGTTACAGCAGTTGTTGGACGGTTTGCTGGCTGCCGTCGAACGAAGTGATGTTGTCGATTTTTCCGTTTTTATGGCTGTGCTTGCCGGTCAGCAGGCATGCACGGCTGGGCGCCGAGATGGAGTTTGCCACGAAAGCGTTGGTAAATTTCACTCCGTTATTGGCTATCCTGTCGAGGTTGGGCGTTTCTATGTGGCGCTTGTCGTAGCAACTCATCATTTGCCGGGTATGGTCGTCCGTCATGATGTAAACGATGTTCAGCGGTTTGGCATTTGCCGCTTTTTCCGTTCCTGTGCACGAAGCCAGCAAGGCTGCCCCGGCAAGGGGGAATAATAGATTGTTCTGATTGAGTTCCATTTGCTCCAGGGATTCCGTTTTCACAAAAATAGTTTTTTTTGTCCAATTACGGACTTTTTTCTTCAATTATCTGCCGGGATAAAAATTTTTAGCAAAAAAACGAGTATCTTTGCAAATCAAAACGGATCTGTCAATGAATCACGACAACTATCATTCGAGAATCCCTGAACCGGCTTTGCGAAGGCTGCCGTGGTATTTGTCTTACGTTAAGTTGTTAAAAAAACAGGGATACGGCAAAGTGTCTTCCACGCAAATCGCTAAGAAGATCAATGTGTCGGCCACACAGATTGCGAAGGACCTTTCGTATGTAGATGTCAGCGGTAAAACACGGGTAGGGTATGACATTGATCAACTGATAGGAGTACTGGAAGATTTTTTGGGTTTTAAAAGGATGCATACCGCCGTGCTTTTCGGGGTGGGGAGTCTGGGAGCCGCCTTGCTTTCCGATTCGGGTTTGGAGCAATACGGTTTAAAGATACACGCCGGATTTGACGTGAATCCCTCCATCGTCGGACAGAAAATCAACAACATCCCCGTGTTTCACTCCGATGATTTCGCCGCGAAAAACAGAAAATTAGATGCCCAGATAGGTATCCTCACCGTTCCCCCCGATATTGCCCAGGAAGTTGCCGACATTATGATTGCGGGAGGGATTCAGGCAATATGGAATTTCACCCCTTTCCGGATTCGGGTTCCCGAGCATATTGTGTTGCAGAACACATCGCTTTACGCGCACCTGGCAGTCATGTTTAACCGGCTTGTGAAGGAGGGGTAGTACCGATGAAGATTTTTGCTGTCGGTTTAAATTACGATTCGCATAACCGGGAGATGAAGCGTACCTTCGAGGCCGGTGAACCGGTTGTCTTTATGAAACCCGATACGGCTTTGCTCCGTAATGGGAATCCTTTTTTTCTGCCCGGTTTTTCCAGTGAAATTCATTATGAAACTGAACTGGTGTTGAAGATAAGCCGGCTGGGGAAGAACATTGCCGAAAAATTTGCCCACCGTTATTACGATGAAATTACCGTGGGTATCGATTTTACCGCCCGCGATTTGCAGCGGAAACAAAAGGAACTGGGGCTGCCCTGGGAGATAGCCAAAGGTTTTGATAATTCCGCATCTATAGGAGAATTTATTTCCAAGAATAACATGCCGGACATCAGCAACATAAACTTTCGTCTCGATATCAATGGAAAAACTGTGCAGCAGGGAAACAGTGGTGATTTGATTTACTCTTTCGATAAAATCATCGCTTACATCAGTCGCTTTTTTACGCTTAAGATTGGGGATCTTGTCTTTACCGGAACTCCGGCCGGAGTGGGAGGCGTATCCATCAACGACCGTCTTGAAGGCTATATTGAGGCTGACAAGCTGCTCGATTTTAAAATTAAATAGCGCCAATACAATAAAAATAAACAACATATACATATCTATGCAATCGAAATCAAGTTTCCTCGCTACCGTTTGTTTCTTGAGCCTATTTATGCTGTTTCCCGGCAAGGCCTTTGCCCAGCCATATAATCCGGTTCCCGTGGCAGTGCCTTCCCTTCAGATCGCCCCCGATGCGCGGGGCGGCGGTATGGGCGATATAGGTGTTGCTTCCATGCCCGATGTCTATTCGCAGTATTGGAATGCTGCCAAGTATCCGTTTGTATCCGCCAGTACAGGATTTTCGATCTCTTATACTCCCTGGTTAAGTAAGCTGGTAAACGACATTGATCTGGTGTATCTGTCCGGTTTCCGGAAATTCGGGAACGAAAACCTGAACGCTATCAGTACTTCACTCCGTTACTTTTCTTTGGGAGATGTCGATATATTCGACCAGAACACCGATTACGTGATGGCCGTCTCACCTCATGAACTTGCTTTCGATGTGGCCTATTCGAGAAAACTTTCCGAAACCTTTTCAGGAGCGGTTACCTTGCGGTATATCCGTGCCGATTATTCCACGGGAAGCGATGACGTGACACCCGGCAACGCTTTCTCGGCGGATATTTCCGGTTACAATGAGACCTATCTCACCCTGGGACAGTCGGAAGCCTTGCTGGGCTTCGGGTTCAATATCTCAAACATAGGAACGAAGATATCTTACGACGGAGGCAACACATCCATGTTTCTGCCCGCAAACCTGAGGTTGGGCACATCGCTGGGGCTGCCTGTTGATGATAAGAACTCATTCTCGTTCAGCGTCGATATCAACAAGCTGCTTGTCCCTACGCCGCAACTGCCTGCTGAAGGGGAGAGCGAGGAGGAAAGGGCGAGAAGGGTGCAGAGGTATCTTGACACATCTCCCGTCGCCGGTATTTTCAGGTCCTTCGGCGATGCTCCGGGGGGATTCAAGGAAGAGATGCGGGAGATAACGTGGTCGCTGGGCGTGGAGTATTTTCATGACAACCGGTTTTCGCTCCGCACAGGATATTATCATGAAAACGAATACAAGGGGAACCGCCGTTATATGGCTTTTGGGGCCGGATTTAAAATGAACGCCTTTCAGATTGATGCCGCCTATTTGATTTCAACGGCCCAATCCAACCCGTTGGATCAGACTCTGCGCCTGTCGCTCGGTTTTGATGTCGATGGAATAAAACAGTTGTTGCGGTAATCGGGTAATTTGTCCATGAAGATAAGAGTAGGTTTTGGATACGACATGCATCGCCTGGCCGAAGGCAGGGAACTCTGGATGGGAGGAATAAAAATAGACTTTGAAAAAGGCCTGCAGGGCCATTCCGATGCCGATGTGTTGATTCACAGCATCTGTGATGCATTGCTTGGCGCGGCCAACCTGCGGGATATCGGTTTTCATTTTCCCGACACCTCGGACGAGTTCCACGGTGTCGACAGTAAAATCCTCTTGAAGAAAAGCGTTGCCTTGTTACGAAAAAATGGGTTTGAGGTAGGTAATATTGACGCGACCATCTGTGCCGAGGCGCCCAAAATAAACCCGCATGTTCCGGCCATGCAAAAGGTGTTGAGCGAAATCATGGAGACGGATGTCGACGCTATTTCCATCAAGGCCACCACCTCTGAGAAGATGGGTTTTGTGGGCCGGCAGGAAGGCATAACAGCCTATGCGGTAGCGCTGATTTATACACGATAATTATTCCGGTTTTGTTTTTCAAGTGGCTTAAGCGAAGAAGGCAGGCAAAAGGATTCGGTATTCATTCCCCTTTTGCTTATGATTTTGTCACCCATGTCATTAACGAAGGATATGGGTACACGGCATTTCCGGATATTGACCGGCTGTTACGCGTGCACGGCATAGAGACGGCCGACAAGAGGCTTCATCGTTTGTCATACAAGCTTGTCAGGTATTTTAAACCCGGGAAGATTCTCGAACTGGATACGGGAAAGGGGGTGAATACGCTCTATATAAGCGCGGCTTCTAAGGATGCCGTTTGCCACTGTTTTGATCCGGAAGGGAAGAATGTGTTGCTGGCAAGGAATTTGCATACAACATTCAACGGGCATGTTGGGTTTATCGAAGAAATAGACCTTTCCGAGTCGTACGACGGAATATTTGTCTATTTAAACACATTTCCCATCGATATCGAACATCTGCTGTCGATGAGTTCGGACGATACATTCTGGGTGATCGCGGGAATAAGATCGGGCGGCGGCAAACGGTTCTGGAAGGCAATCGTCGCGGATGAAAGGGCAAGAGTCACTTTCGATATGAAGGATATCGGTGTTGTCGTTTTAAAGAAATCGTATCACAAGGCGAACTATTTGATATGAACTCGAATTACAACTTTGAACCCTGGACATTGAACTTTAAACAGTCTTTGTTCTTACAAAAAAACAGTTAAAGATGAGAAAGAGTTTGATATATACGAAATCGGGAGATAAAGGGAAAACTTCGTTGGTAGGCGGCACCCGGGTGAAAAAAACGCATGTCCGGTTAGAGGCCTACGGAACCGTCGACGAATTGAACAGTTTTATCGGTTGGTTAAACTGCGGTGTTGATGATGAAGAAACCAGCCGTTTCCTTTCCTTTCTTCAACACAAGCTTTTTACGGTAGGCTCTTACCTGGCAACGGAGACGGAGCAGATTCCCCCTAAAGCCGCCAGCATCATTGCCCCGGAAGACATTGAAAAAGTTGAAAAGGAAATCGATCGGATAGACCATGCCTTGCCCCGGTTGAACCGTTTTATTCTTCCCGGAGGAAATGAGGCGGCGGCACGCGCGCATATCTGCCGCACCGTTTCCCGAAGAGCGGAGCGGAACGTTTATCGGGTGGCGGAAGAATTTCCGGTAGCCGATTTTGTCCTGATTTTCTTAAATCGTTTGTCAGACTACTTTTTCGTGCTCGCACGATACGAAAGTAACAAGACCGGAAAAGAAATATACTGGGAATAGGATAATATCTGATTTTTTTGTATATTTTTGCGCTAAATTTATGAAACAACAAACCCTAAGGAGATAATTATGTATTGGACACTTGAATTAGCTTCTAAATTGGAAGACGCTCCCTGGCCGGCAACAAAAGACGAGCTCATTGATTTTGCTCAACGTTCCGGTGCCCCGCTTGAAGTGATTGAGAATTTACAGGAAATTGAGGACGACACGGAAGTTTTTGAAACGATAGAAGATATATGGCTCGATTATCCCAGTAAAGAAGACTTCTTTTTTAACGAAGATGAGTATTGATGTTTTCCGAAAAACAAAATCTTGCAGCCGTCCGATACTCCGGGCGGCTGTTTTGTTGTTGGACACGTTAACGCAGCATTATGCCGGAAAGCATTCTTCCCGAATGCAGCGATTGCCGCCGGGCAGAAAAGAACAAACGGCTGTTGCTGTAGGTGCAGTACCGCGTTTTTTCGATTTGCTGTTTGGGGACACCTAACCTGATGAGTTCCTGCCGGTTGATTTCCTTAAGGTCGACATGCAATTTCCGGGACAAGTTATGGCGGTAAGAGGTGGACTTGTTGAGATGGAAGCCGTTTTTTTGAAACTCTTCCTCAACTTCCTTCCCCACCTCGTAATTATCGATGCCGATTGCCGGACCGATTGCCGCGAGAACATCGCGGGTTTCGGTTCCAAAGTTCTTCTTCATTTCAAAAAGCGTCTTTTCAACGATTCTCCCCGAGGTCCCTTTCCATCCGGCGTGAATAGCGCCGATAGCTTCGTTTTTCCGGTCGAACAACAACAGCGGAACACAGTCGGCCGTGGTAACACACAGGAAGTAACCTTTCTCCTGTGTGACGGATGCGTCGAATCCGTAGAGTTTTTCTATTTTTTCCGCATGGGAGAGATTCGGGAAATCGGCGTCAATAAGCAGTACCCTGTTGCCGTGCGTCTGATGCGGTGTGATCAGATCATCGGTTTCTTTGCAGAACTTTCGGGCCACGATAGACCTGTTTTCAAAAATATTCAGCGGATTATCATCGGAGTAGTTTCCCAAGTTTAACGACCGGAATTCTCCGCGGCTCACCCCGCCTGCCCGCGTGGTAGAGAAGTGAAGCAACCGCTCTTCATCGGCAAAAATATTGAAGAAAAGCAGGTTCGAATAATTGGGATGGCGAAACATAATTTAAAAATCCTCTTCAATTTCTTCTTCGGGTTCAAATTCCAGGGATTGAACGTCCAGGCGTCTGTGAACGAGCGACTCTCTCGAGGCGGAAACGGGGATGGTCTCTTCTGAATTTAACTCCCTCCAGAGAATATCCTTTAATGCGGGGATCCCGTATCCGGTGATGGACGATATGAAAACATAGGGGATTCTCGGCAAGTCATAAGAAATCTCGTGCATCAACTCGTCGTCCAGCATGTCCGCTTTCGAGATTGCGAGAACACGGTGTTTGTCCAGTAACTCGGGATTGTATCCGGTGAGTTCGTTCAGCAGGATGTTGTATTCTTCGTGAATATTCCCGGCATCGGCAGGTACCACAAACAGCAGTAGCGAGTTTCTCTCTATGTGGCGTAAAAATCGCAGACCCAGTCCTTTCCCTTCGCTGGCCCCTTCGATGATGCCGGGAATATCCGCCATCACGAACGATTTTCCTTCGCGATAACCGACTATCCCCAAATTGGGTTCCAGTGTGGTGAACGGATAATTGCCAACTTTTGGCTTGGCTGCAGACACTACGGACAGGAGCGTTGATTTTCCGGCGTTGGGAAAGCCAACCAATCCTACGTCGGCGAGCAATTTCAACTCGAGAATAACCCATTTCTCTTCATAGGGTTCTCCCGGTTGAGAATAACGCGGTGCCTGGTTGGTTGGCGATTTGAAGTTCGTGTTTCCCAATCCTCCACGTCCGCCCCTGAGCAAAACAATTTCTTGTCCGTCGTCGGTAATGTCGCACAGGTATTCGCCCGTGTGAGCGTCATAGGCCACTGTCCCGCACGGGACTTCAATGATTCTGCTGTCGCCTTTCTTGCCCGAACTGTTGCGTCTTGATCCGCTTTCGCCGTGTCCGGCAAAAATATGCCGTTGGAATTTCAAGTGAAGCAATGTCCAGTAGTTCCGGTTTCCGCGTAAGATGATATCTCCTCCATCGCCACCGTTTCCACCGTCAGGGCCACCTTTCGGGATATATTTTTCTCTTCTGAAATGGGTTGACCCTTGTCCTCCCTTTCCCGATCTGCAAAAGATTTTTACATAATCAACGAAATTTGTTTCAGCCATTTTATCCGCCCCTCAGATGATCAATCACTTCTACTATCGAATTGAACACCTCCTCGATAGCTCCCTCACCGGGGATGCATACCAGTTTGTTTTGTTCCGCGTAATACTGTTTTAGCGGTTCCGTTTGTTGGTGGTATACGTGCAGCCGCGACTTAATGGTCTGTCCGTTGTCATCGGAGCGACCCGATAGTTGCCCGCGTTTCAACAGCCTGTCAGTCAGTTCCTCGTCCTTAACCTCCAGGCTCAGCACGGAGGTGATGTCCAACCCGTTTTTCTTCAGTTTGTTGTCCAGTGCTTCTCCTTGCGCCAGTGTACGGGGAAATCCATCGAAAATAAATCCTTTTTTATCCAGATTTTTCCGGATCAGATCTTCCAGCATGTCGATCATGATCTCGTCGGGAACCAAATGTCCTTTCGAAATGTATTGATCTGCTGTTTTGCCTAACGCTGATCCGGCCTTTATCTCAGACCTCAATATATCTCCCGTTGACACATGTTTCAGTCCGTATTTCTTGATCAATAAATCACTTTGTGTTCCTTTTCCGGAACCGGGAGCGCCAAAAATCACGATGTTTAACATAAAAATGCCTGTAAGTATGAAGGATACAAAGATAAGGTTTTTTTTTTGTGTTTAATTTATCGTTTTGAACTTAATTAGGCCGATATCTGTTCTAATGTCAGAAAACTTTTTTAAAAAAATAGCGTATGAACAAACAGGAGTTTAAGCAGAAAACGCAGGAGATATTGGATCAGCTCGATGCGAAAATTGAAGAAATGAAGCAAGGCATCGGTAACATTGCCGAAGATGCCAAGGAAGAGTATGCCGGGCAAATGGAAAAGCTGAAAAGCCTGAAAGATGAACTGTCGGAAAAGTTGGCAAAGTTTGATGAGGTGGCCGAAAACAAATGGGATGTGGTGAAGGAAAGTGCCGCCAGCTTCTTCTCTAAAGTGGGTGAAGCCTGGAAAGAGGATTTCGGGCGGGTTAAACAAGCTTTCAAAAAAGAGGCTGATCTGGATTCAGATGCAGAGCACCGACAGTCATAAAAAAAACTCCCGGAATTCCGGGAGTTTTTTTATGACTGCGAATGAGGATTACTTGATTCCCAGTTTGGTTTTAACCAAAGGAGTGGCATCCTCCGCGGTTGTAGCATTGAAGTAAACCGGATTTCCAGCCGCCAGGTCAAAAATATAGGTGTATCCCTTCTCGTCACCCACCGCCTTTATGGCAGTGGCAATCTTTTGCTGAACCGGAGCCAGCAGCTTCTGGCGCAATTCTTCCATCTCTTTTTGGCTGTTCTGCAAAAACATCTGATACCTTTCATTGATCTGGTCCAACTGTTTTTGTTGATCGGCCTTGACGGTTTCGGACGAAGTGGCCGCCAATTTTTGAAATTCTTCTGATTTCTTATTGAACTCGTCAACCAGTGCTTGTCCGTTTTTGGAAATTTCTTCGTTCTTGGTAGTCAATTGAGTTTCAATGCCCGGTAGCTCCGGCATCAGGCTGAAAATTTCCTGAGTGTTTATGTGTGCCAGTTTGGCGTTTTGCGCAAAGGCAGCGATAGGGGCAATCGCGAGCAATAAGATGATTAATTTTTTTGTCATGATTAATGTATTGAATTTTAGTAAGTTTTCGTTCAGACTGAATCAGCGTCGGTTTAGCCTTGTTCGCTCAGTTTTGTTTGCGTCGCAAAGATAATAAATATTTGGTTATTAATATCCTAATCGGGCCAAAACTTGATCGCTGATATCAATGGCCGGCGATGCGAATATGATGGATGTGGCCGAAGCCCTGTCGACCACTGCCTGGTAAGCGTTGGCCGCGGCAATTTCCTTTACGGCATTGTAAATATCATCCTGGATGGGTTTCATGATCGCTTCGCGGCGTTTGAACAACTCACCCTGCTGCCCGAAATATTTGTTGCGTAGCGTGTTGATTTCGTTTTCCTTGGCTACGATCTCGTTCTCGCGTTTCGTTTTCTCCTCACCGGCCAGAAAAACCAGGTCCGCCTGGTATTTTTTGTACATGGCTTCCACTTCCCGGGCTGCTTTATCCACTTCGCTTTGCCATTGCTTCGATGCATTTTCGAGTTGTTTGTTGCCGTTTTCGTAAGCCGGGATTTTCCCGAGAATATACTCCATATCAATGAAAGCAAATTTTTGTGCGTAAGTGGTTCCGACTGCCAGGGCTAAGAAGAGGCCAACTAAAAATAAAGTCTTTTTCATATTGGTTAGTTGTTTTAATTGTTTAGTGAATGTAAAGACGATAAAAATTGCGTTTCGTTTACACCGGTAAGAATAAATTTTGTTAAATTAAAACTCCTGCCCGATGATAAAGTGGAACTGGCTCCCGCTGTTCGACCGGCTACCCCGGATGGGATCGAACCCGTATGCCCAGTCTATCCCCATCAACCCGATCATGGGCAGGAAGATGCGGGCTCCGACACCGGCAGAGCGCTTCAGGTCGAAAGGGTTAAAGTCTTTCAGGTTATGCCATGCATTCCCTGCCTCCAGGAAGCCTACCGCGTAAATGGTTGAGTTCGGCTCAAGGATCAACGGGTAACGGAGCTCCAATCCCAAGCGGGTATAGGCGCGTCCCTGCTGCGCGATGGAGTTGTTTTCGTAACCGCGCAGCGCGATGTTTTCCGTGGCAAAGGAGGAGGAGTAGCCGCTCATGCCGTCGCCACCCACGTCGAACGTTTCGAAGGGAGTCTGTTTATTTTTGTTGTAGTGTCCCAAAATTCCGAATTCTGCCCGGGTTGCCACGACCGGAGTCCTTTTCACGGTGAGCGGGGCCAAGGGAGTATATGTTCTTATTTTCAGCTTCCACTTGTGGTATTCGTTCCAGGTGTATTTTGCGGGATCGGAGTAGGCCATTTTGGAATAGTCGGTGTTGTTGAAGAGCGAGAACGGAGGTGTTGCGCTTACGCTCAATGTAAACTGCGATCCCAGGCGTGTATAGATGGGATTGTCGATGGAGTTTCTTTGCAACGTTATACCGAACGTGACGCTGTTGCTTGAGCCTGTCTGGAAAGGAAACTGGTTCCACGACCAGTTTTTGAGGTTGTAGCGCTGGTATCCCAACTCGGCCATAATCTGGAAATAATCGTCGGGCCACTCCAGCCTTTTTCCGTAACCGACGGAGGCCCCGATCATTTCGAACACCTGGTTGGGGTCGTACGAATATTCCATCATATCCTGATAGCCGTACCCACCGTATCCGCCGTAATAGGGGTAACCCCCGTATCCCCCGTATCCTCCATATCCGCCGTAATAGGGGTAACTGCCGTACCCGCCGTACATATAGGGGGTCATTTGGGTGTAATAATCGGAGTTTAGTCCGGTATACCTTGAGTAATAGGCGCTTATCGAGAAGTTGTTGGGGCGTTTGCCGCCAAACCAGGGTTCGATAAACGAAAACTGGTAGGACTGGTAATAACGTCCGTTGGTCTGTGCGCTTAAAATAAGCGTTTGCCCTTCACCCTGGGGAATAATGCCCCTGTAGTTCTCCCGGTTAATCAGGTTTTTCAACGAGAAATTGTTGAGTTTCAGGCTCAGTTTACCCACCAATCCGGTAACCCCCCATCCGGCGGAGAATTCAATCTGGTCGTTTCCTTTGGACGTCAACGGGTAGGTAAGGTCCACGGTACCGTCTTCCGGATTCGGGTTTACGCCCGGCTGCAGGTTTTCGGGGTCGAAATGTCCGGTCTGGGCTATTTCACGCATCGAACGGATCAGGTCCTCTTTGCTGAAAACGGCGCCCGGTTTGGTGCGCAGTTCGCGGCGGATCACGTCTTCGTAGAGGCGGTCGTTCCCTTGGATGATTACTTTCTTGATGGTTGCCTTGGGGCCTTCGGTAACCCGAAGTTCCAGATCGACGGAATCGTTTTCTATGTTTATCTCAATCGGGTCAACATGCGAAAAGAGGTAGCCGTTGTTCTGATACAGGTTGATAGCGGCATCGTCGTCGGATGTAAGCCTTTCCTGCAATTTTTTCTGGTTATAGACATCTCCCGGTTTCATGTTCAGTATCCTGTTCAGATCGATGGAATTGTATTGCGTGTTTCCCACCCAGTTGATGGAGCGTACGTGATATTTGGGACCTTCCGCCACCACAATGTCGATGTTGACCGTTTTTTCGTCGTTCTTGTAGACGGAGTCGCGGATTATCTCGGCATCGCGGTAACCGAACTCGTGGTATTTGTTGATGAAGTTTTTCTTGTCTTCCTTGTAGAGGTCTTCTACAAACTTCTTCGTACGGAACAGGTGTAGAATATTGCCTTTCTCGTTCGTCTTTTTCATGGCCCATTTAAGCGCGCGGTCCGATATGTTTTCGTTGCCTTCTATGTTGATCCTGTTGACCTTGATTTTTTCTTTTTTATCCACTTCGATATCGAGTATGACCTGATTTTTGGCGCTTGCATCGGGGCGTTGCAGGATGGAGACGACCGCTTCTCCAAATCCTTTCTCGTCGAAGTATTTTTCTATTATGGTTTTGGCCCTGCTTATCTGATTGGGAGTAATTTGAATTCCCTTTACCATGGATATCTTCTTTTCGATATCGTCGCGTTCGCTTTTTTTCATGCCGATATACCGGATGTCCGATACGCGCGGCCTGTCGGTCAGCCTGATCTCGAGCCAGGTGCTGTCGCCCTCGATTTTGGTTTGCAGAATTTTAATATCGGAGAACAGGCCTTGTTTCCAAAACCGTTGTATGGCATTGGTGATTTCTTCTCCGGGAATCTGAATTTCCTGTCCTTTTGCCAATCCGGAAAAACTGACCAATACAAAAGGTTGTTCTTCATACATCGTTCCTTCTATGCCGGTAACGTCAATGCCGGCAATAATGTATTTTTTGGGTGTTGCCGTGTAGTTCACCACGGGAACATCTTCAGCGGGCGCAGTTTTAACCGTGTCGTTGGCGGTTGTTTGTCCAAACGACATCCCCCGGGAAAACAGGATTAAGAATATAACTAAATGAAATGTTTTCTTCAACATTGTGATTTTTTTTTCTTTCGCTTCAACGGTTCAGCTTTTCAGTACTGTATATCGAAATTTATTGGTTTTCCTTTTCTAATTGTTCGCTGGTTTTTCCGAAACGCCTCTCTTTCTTCTGGAAATCGAGAATGGCTTCATAAAGGCATTCTTCATCGAAGTCGGGCCAGAAAACACCGGTAAAATATAACTCGGAGTAGGCTGCCTGCCACAACAGAAAGTTACTGATCCGGATATCCCCTCCGGTTCTGATGAGCAGATCAAGTTCGGGCATACCTTTTGTGGTCAGGTATTCATTGATGGTCTCCTCGGTAATGGAGTTTTCATCCAACTCTCCGTTTTTGACGCCGGCAGCAATAGCTTTTGCCGCGTTGGCCAGTTCCCAGCGCGATGAATAACTCAAGGCCAATACCAAGGTCAGGTTTTCTCCCGAGGACGTTTGTTCGATGCAGCGGTTCAGCGCGTTCCGGGTATTTTCCGGCAGCCGTTGAATATTTCCAATGCACCGCAAGCAGATTCCGTTTTTGACCAGGTTGTCCGTTTCGTTGGCGATGGTGTACACTATCAGCTCCATCAATGTCTGTATTTCTTCTTCAGGCCTGAGCCAGTTCTCGGTGGAGAAAGCGTATAAGGTGAGAAACTTCACCTTTGCTTTCGCGGCTGCTTCCACCACTTTTCGTACGGTTAAAGCGCCTTCTTTGTGTCCTTCGGTCCTGTCCAAACCTCTGGATTTAGCCCACCTGCCATTGCCATCCATAATGATGGCAACGTGTTGCGGAATATTTTCCTTATCAATCTTGTCAAGTAATGACATATGTTTTCTAATTCTCTGTTGATCATTCACAGCACGGATCCTGTCTGATTCCGAAGTCCCAAGTCAGAAAGATCATTGTCAGTGAATACCAGTCCTGGTTTTTAAAAATGCTACTTTTTATGCCGTAAGGTGCATCCAAATCCCAATCAGCATTTTTCTCTGCCGCATCGAAGTCGCCTCCGAACAATCTCCGTACGGAAAACTCGAGCCCGATGTTCAGCCTTTCTTTTATCTTGTATTTAAAACCGATACCTACCGGTACATTTATATTGAAAAACGGCTTGCTGCCTGTGGCAAAAGTTGCTCCGGCACCGACAAAAACATACGGGGTATATGGCTTTGCATCCTTGTAGGAGAACTTATCACTGAAAGGCAGAAAGTTGAACTCAACCTGTCCGCCCAGATCGACAAACGTCCTGTTAAAGGATGCCTGCCGCGCCAGCGGAAAAACGTTCTTCGCGTCTCTTGTATTTCCCGATACTTTGCCGGCGAGCAGGCTTGCTTTTGCTGCCCAGTGAAAATTAATGTTGTACCGGTACAAAGCGCCCCCGGCAAATGCCGGACGCAGGTAGAACCTTGTTCTGTTGGCATCACCCAGATAAAAGGAGGTTCCCAACATTCCTCCGGCTTCATGCTTGTATTCCTGCGCTTTAGCTTCGCTACCGTCAAAAACTGCAGCGATCAAAAGCAGAAGAAAGACAAATTCACTTTTTTTCATTGCCGAATCAATACCCCGGTTATCCAACTTCCGATTCCCGGTTTTTCAACTATTTCGCCAACTTGTTGAGTCTTCCTCTCCAAACATCCACGATGGGTGCCTGGGCTCCGGATTCTCCTCCGAAAATCCAGATGAAATTATCGGAATCGGTAATTACCGATGCGTGCATTCTCCCTGGAAAATCATCGGGAAGCGTTTGATTGATTCCCCCCGAAATCCAGTTTAGCCCATAATTCTCTGAATAATATAACTTGTTTTTACCTGTTTCATACGTCATCAAATATACTTTGTTATCGTACAGGAACAACCGGCTTAACTGAAGGGAAATGGATGAATCCTCTGAGAGATGCGTGATATCCCCGTTTAATTCCTGAATGATCCAGAGCTTATTGTTCACGATATTGTTCTTGTCTTTTCCTCCGGAGAGAATGATGTATTTGGCAGAGAAAACGGTGGGATTTTCTAAGCTTACCGCCGAAAAGTCAACCGTAGGCAACGTGTCGTCGGAGGGTAGTTCACTCTTCACGGAGAATGTTGTGAAATCCTTGGTGAGGGCAAATTTAAGTGTTCCCGCATCATTCACGGCGGTAAGTATCGCAAACTCTCCCGACGCCGCGGGTAGTTTTCCGTATATGGCGGTAACCGGATAATCGGAGGTTACCTTGCTCCAGACCAATCCATCGGTCGATGTATATATGCTGTTATCGGTGTCCAGGGCGTAGGCGGCTGATCCCGGGTTGTTTGTCGTCGAAAAAATGGTGTTGGTTTTTACAGTGACCGGAAGCCCGGAGACTGTAAGGGGAATCCAATCCTTTCCGTCTGACGATAAAGAAGAGGAAGCTTTGATCATTGTCCCCGATTTGTAGTAGGTGATGAATTTTCCTCCGTGAAGAACGGTCTTCTGCTGTTCAACCGGGGGAGTCAGGTGATTTTGAGTGATTTTGGTCCAGTTCAGGAGGTAGGGATCCTGTTGGTAGATGTTTGCCTTGAATTCGTATAACTTTACGGTTTTGCCGTCCTCAGCCGTTGTTTCAATGGATTTTAACCGTTTAAAGGCGACAGAGTCTTTTCCGTTCCACAGGTAAGTGCTGTCCTTGTCCTGCAGGTTAATTGCAATTCGGGGAAGGGCGTAGCTTGATTTTCCGGCGATATTCAGGGAAACGCTGTCTACGTGGAAAAGATAAGGCAGGGAGTCCCGGTTGAAGATCTTGTTGTTTATCTGGTCAATGGAGAACTTGGTTCCCGAAAGTGCCCGGGTCGTGTCTTTTTTGGAGGACATGCTGAACGAATATATCTGAGCATCGGGAGAACGCTCAATTTTATCGCTTTGCGATGAATTAAGACAGGAAGAGAATGCCAGAACCCATAATAGTATAGAAGCCGTCTGGTGAAGATATTTTAATGTCATTTGTTTCAAAAAAAATATTGTACAATACGTATAAGTTCTGCAAAAGTAGAAAGATTTTTTACTTAAACCATAGCAAAATAAATATTTAAAGAAAATTTTGAGTTATTTTATTCTTTAAATGATGTTGGGTGGAGTCTAAATACTTTTTAGTAATAGCGTTATCCATAGAGATTCCGGGAGCTTTCACCCCTGAAATCAGTTTCGTTGCGGCAATTTCAATATACGCTTCGTCCCAAAGATTTTTATCGATAAAGGTCGACAAGAGTCGGGCGCCACCTTCAACGAGGACCGAATGGATT
>JBGZJM010000225.1:0-6781 GCA_041848845.1 Petrimonas sp.
CTGGGGGGATGTCAGAATGAAGAACAGATGGTAAGCCTTGGGCTCAGGGATTTATACATTGTCCCGCGCATGCAGAAGTTACATCTTGCACCCGAATTCACCGGTCAGGGATACCTCTGGACGGAGGTACTGCCCGACGGACGCGATTCGTTGGTATCGACCGGGAAAGATTATATCTTTTTAAAAAAAGATCCCGGCACCTATAAAATGCGGTTCGAGATAATAGATCCTGTACACTATATGAATGAAAAAATCACCGTTATTGTTGCCTATGAAGAGACCGAGTACAAAACCGGAATCGATAAGGTATATGAATATAAACCGGCGCCGGGACAATTTGTAAACGTCCTGCCGCTGTATGAGCCGGGCGATACGGAAGATACCATGTTGCAGAAAGTTCATGAAAGCCTGACAAGTGCGAGTACTTCGGGAGTAAGTCTGGGAGCATACGGAGGGTATGTCACTTTCGGATTCGATCATACGGTGATCAATGTCAAGGGAGAACGTGATTTTGAGGTTTACGGAAACTCTTTTTATGCATCCATGACCGGAGGTAGCAAAGGGGGCAGCAACGAGCCGGGTATCGTTATGGTTTCGTTCGATGCCAACATGAACGGAATACCCGACGATGAATGGTATGAGCTTGCCGGTAGTGAGTATTATAAAAAAGAAACCGTTAAAAATTACGAGATAACCTATTTCAAACCGGATCCCGATAAAGTACCCACCCCCGATCACAGCTATCCCTTCCTGAACGATACCACCTATATTCGGTGGGACAGCAATCAAAACACCCGTGGTCATGTAAGCAAAAACACCTTTCACGATCAGAGTTACTGGCCCTTATGGAAAAGTGATGAAACGCTTACCTTTCGGGGTACAAAACTGGCCGACAATTATTACACGTTCCCCGGAAGCGGCGTAACGTACTATATGCAGGTTGCTTATGACTGGGGCTATGCGGACAACCATCCCAATGCTTCCGAGGACAAAAACGGCAACACGATGTGTTCTTTCGATATTGGATGGGCCGTCGATAAAAAAGGAAATAAAGTGCATCTTCCCGGTATCGATTTCGTTCGCGTTTATACGGGGGTGAATCAATATTGCGGTTGGTTGGGAGAAACCTCTACGGAGATATTCGGGGCAAGGAGTTTGCATGTTGGAACTATTTATTAACATATTTTTATTTTTAAGAGATGAAACGATTGAATGTAATGGTAAAAGTGTTGGCCGTATCCCTGTTGATATACGGCTTGTGGTCGTGTGAAAAGGTGAAAAAAGAAGAATTCACACCGGCGCAGAACGAGCAAAAATTGCTTTTGGCTGCTTTGGAGTCAGACCTTGAATTGTCCCAATTCACGGAACAATTTCGCTCTCTTGATTTAAGTGCTTCTTCGGCAACGGGATTCACGATTCTTGCCGTGAAAAACAGTGCTTTAAAAGATGGAATTACGGCCGGGGTATTGAAAAGGCATATTCTCGAGAAAGCCTATACTCCATCCGAGCTTTCCGAAGCAGGAAAAGTTAAAAGCTTGGGAGGTGACCAATTGGTGGTGAAAACGACCGAAGGCATTGTTGCCCTCAACAATACGCCGATAGGCACTCATAAGGTTGTGGGCAGCAGCACCCTGTTTGTTTTGGACGAAGTGATCCATGAGGACAACAAATTTCTGGGAATAAAATCTGAGTTCAGTGTCGATCTCAGTCGGGTTTTGCCGTTGCGACCGGAAGTTATTGAATTGGAAGATGCTACTTTTGAATGGACACAGGAGTTTAAAGGGGAAAATAGTGTCGTTTCAAAGGAACTCAATTACGACTTCATCACCCTTGTTTCCGGCGAATACCACCTGAGCATACAAGCAACTTCTCCCAACGGAAAAACGCTCATGGCTTCTACAACGGTGACCGTTGCCGAGCCGGAAGAAGAATTAAAACCCAATCCCGTCAGGGTTTTGGACTTTGTCCCGGCACCGGGGCTCAATCAACCCGAGGAGTTTAAAACAAAACAGATAGCTCTTGACAAAGCCTTCGAACAGATGAAAGGAGGCGGCGGAAATCTCTATTTGGGCGCTTTCGGCGGATATCTGATCGTCGGATTTGACCACACCATCATGAATCGTCCCGGATACTGCGATTTTACCACCCAATACGGTGGCGGCGATACGAACATTTCGCCCTCTACCATCTGGGTGGCCTACGATGCAAACGGAAATGGCAACCCCGACGATGAGGAGTGGTACGAAATAAAAGGGAGCGAACACGGTGGGGATAATGATTTGGGCATGCAGACCTATACCTACAAAACGAAGAAAGACGAGGGAGGATATGCATGGACCACACAAAGTGGAGAATCGGGATTGGTTGCCGACGAACCTCCTTTTGTCAACATCAAAATTGCTCCGTGGCTTGCCGATGCAGGTGAGACATTTACCCTGTCCGGCAGACAACTGAAACCTGTAAAGAAAGAGGGGAACATGTTTGGTGAAATTTTACCGTTTGCCTGGGGATATGCCTGCAATCAGCCAAACAACAGCAATCCGGCCGCTATCGATATTGATTGGGCTATAGATAAAGATGGAAATTCTGTGCATTTGCCCGGAGTCGATTTCATTAAAGTGATCAATGCCATACAGGGGATGCGTCCTTATATGGGAGAATACCGCTATCAGGTAAGGGCCATCCAGGATCTTCACCTGTTATCCAAAGAAATTACGACCGAAGAAGCCCAATCGGGCAAATAATAGCCGGTTAAAAAATATGGGGCTTTTTTTGTGAAGCCCTATATTTTTTTCACTATGTTTCGGATTGGAGGAGTAAATTCTTTTTTTACAGGGTTGTCAACTTAAGGACAAACTTCGCAATCCTTATACCGTTTATCACAAAATGAATCTATCCGAATGAAACCGTTTAGAATACCCCTTTTCCTTTTTCTGCTGATCGCCGCCTTTGCGGTTGTTTCCTGCAAAGACCCTTTCTTGCGCGAAGATGTTGAGATGTTAGAAAAACGCGAGAAAGAGGAGCAGCAGAAAGAGATAGACAACGACTCATACATAAGAGAAGTTACCGACATTGAGGCAGCCCTTGCCGCACCCAACTGCATCATGGTTAAACCCGGCGAGGAAATATCCATACCCGTGGCCAAGGCATTTGCCGTATGGCAGAAGCATCAAAAACTTTTCGGAAAGAAGTTCTCCGGCAAAGGCGATCTGGCGCCCGTGTTGGTGTGGGCGTTGCCCAACGATTTGGTAGATGATGATGAGTTGGAGATTACCGACTACGAAGATATCAACAAAGCCGCCATACGGGTGAAAACAAAACCGGGCGCCGTCGGAAATGCCTTGGTGGCGCTCGCCGTGCAGGGAGAAATCCGATGGAGCTGGCACCTTTGGGTGACTGAATACAATCCCGGAGCGGACATCAGCCTCGAAGAACTGAAAAAAGGGCCCAATAACGTGCCGGGCGGAAATGTGTTCCGCTATAAAAATTACTGTGGCGACAATATCTTTATGGACAGAAACTTGGGAGCCAACGGCGCCGATAAAAACAAACCGAAAGAGGCCATCGGCATGTATTACCAATGGGGACGCAAGGACCCCTTTCCCGGATTTGCGATACCCAATTTCATTCCTGCCGATATATATGATCTTCCCGCGGAATACCGCAAAAACAATTTGGCTTACTCCATCGAATTCCCGGATGAAACCATTAATGCATCTACACAGGGTTTGGGTTCGCATGGAAGAGATTGGTACAGTTATTATCCCATTCACAACAATGATTTGTGGGGTTGGGTAAACAGTGAAAAAACCATCTACGACCCCTGTCCCGAAGGGTGGAGAGTACCTTTTGTAGCAAATACTCAATGGGGATATAGAATCGAAAACTCTCCTTTCTTTATTATGGAACGTGAAAATTGGTATGTTCAGATTACCCCCGATGATAAATTCAATTGCGAATCACCCGTATTGGGTTTTTTCCCCGAGACAGGATACTTGTTTCCAGGTGGAGACGTTCACTTTTATCGATCTGAGCTTTGGACGGCAAGTCCTTTCCACCTCTCCGATATCGATGGTTATATCTGCCGTATAGCGCAAGATACTTATCATTTTGATGTAGCTAATGATCGCCGTCATTATGGCTATAATATCCGCTGCATAAGAGATTTAAGCAATAAACAATAACCGGATAAAAAAATAAATTTACAGCTTATTCAGACGTTTGTCACTTATTAAAAAAAAAAAAATCGAATGAAAAAATTATTCAAACAAATCGGATGGTTATGTACCCTCTCCGTGCTTCTGCTGGCAGGATGCCAACAGGAGGAACTACTGTCGATATCCTCAAACAGCGATATCGCAGAAGTCAGTACGCGTGCCACAAGCACGTATGATTATTTGGGAAATGCCAACGGCATCTTTGTGCTGTCGGAAGGCAATATGATGGACGAAAACGGAACCCTCTCGTTTATAGACGGCTCTGCCTCCGGCTACCCCGCACAAAACTGGGTGTACCGTGCTGTAAACACTGAGCCCACAGGGCATAAAGAATTGGGAAATGTGGCGCAAGACCTGTTTATCAGCGACAACAAAATGTATATTTTATCGCAAAACGGTAAAAGGCTAACTTCGCTCCCGGGAGCACAGCATATTCTTAAAATTAGAAATACATTGAAACATGAAAAGGATTTCAATCCGGGAAACGCATTTTCTACCGGTTGGGGAAATAACACTCCTACGCATCTTGCGGTGAAAGGAGACAAAATATTTGTGCGTACAAACAGCGGAGTGGTGGTTACCGATACGGCAGGCGCTACGCCAACACCCATCTCCGGAATTACCAAACCCTCGCGCATTCGTATGGCTATGGTGAAAAACAGCAATGTGAAATACCTCTATGTGGGAAGCGAGAACAACAAGGTATATCGAATCAATACCAATACCAATACGGTGGATTCCATTACCGTTCAGGGAAAAGTAGCGGGAGTGACTGCCGTGCGCCGCAACAACAACAGCGTACAATACGTCTGGGCGCTTTGCGTCAAACCCGACGGCACGGCCGCACTACAAAAAATATCGGGAACAACGGTGCAGGCAACCCATAACATCAGCATTTCTCAGCCTTTTGCACCTTCCCTGCTTATTCCGTCGGTGGGACTGTGCTGCTATGCCGGCGGTGCAAACGACGTGCTCTACTTCAGGAGCAACGGATGGGATCCGACAAAGATATATAAAGTTGATACGGGTGTAACTTCTCCCACCGCTATTGAGTATTATACGGTACCCACCGGTATTGACTCGAACGCCCGAATAGTGTATGGTGACTTGGGCGTAAACCCGGCCAACGGCAATGTCTATTTCGGCTATGTGGGTGATTGGACATCCTATATTTCCGTAAACGGAGTGGTGCAGTTGAACAACAGCGGAGGTGTTGCCAAAGAGTACCGCGCATCTTATTCCACACCCAATAAAATAGACAGTCGCTTCACGGCCGGCATCTATTTCAGGCAAGAGTTCGACATGTAGGGGCCAACGAAAAATTACCCGACCGGTTTTAAAGGTTTGCAAACACCGGTGAGCGAAAAATATTCTGAAACATCTATTACAAGAAAACACCTTTCGGTAAGTTTTTCTAAAATATCTATGCGTTTGAATAAGCTGTATATTTTTAAGGCATACCCTTCGTTCTATTATTTGTCAAAACGGACAACTTATCTCCTTATTTTTCCAATACGAATCATCCGACAAAAAATATAAATAATTAATAAGCAATAATATATAAAATAATTATAATATTGTTGATAACTTTTTTTGGAAAACTTTATTGGTTTTCTAAAAAAGTAAATTTACCTTTGTGGTAACATTTGGTTTTTATTCATAGTTGTCTTTATGAATAAAATAAAAGGGAATGCCGTGAAAGTCGGCAACAGTTCCCGCTGCTGTAAGCTCTTTTTTTGCGTGCTGAACAAACACCTCCATAGCCACTGTTCCGATAAGCCGGAACGGGAAGGCGTTCAGACACGGGAGTAAGTCAGAAGACCTGCCAGATGCATTTATATACTCTTTTTGATGTCTTTCGGGTAAAAAGACGGTCAAAAATATTGATAACACGTATCCTTTATTTTATAAACTGGCAGGTTTGCAGGTTTCAAGGGCTATTATTTATCCAATTATCTAAATGTCTAAATATGGGCAACAAGGAAATTTTTATTGTAAAACGAGACGGGAAACGGGTTCCCTTCTCCATCGAGAAAATCAGAAACGCCATCGCAAAGGCATTTCTGTCGGTAGGGTCTTTCGCCACCGAAGAGGACTTTATCACGCTCCTCTCCCACCTCCACATTTCCGACGGCATGACTGTGGAAGAAATTCAGAACCAGGTAGAGACAGCGTTGATGAGGGAAAAATACTTTGCCGTTGCAAAAGCATACATGCTCTACCGGCAGAAACACACCGAAACACGTGAAATCCAGAGCAAGATGAACTTCCTGATAAATTATTGCAACGCGCAGAACGCCGCTACGGGAAGCAAGTTCGACGCAAATGCCAACGTGGAGAAAAAAAATATCGCCACTCTTATCGGGGAGTTGCCCAAAAAGAACTTCATCGACCTGAACCGGAAGATGATCACCGACCGGATAAAGGAGATGTATGGGAAAGAACTGGCCGACAAATACATCGGTATGCTGAACGAGCATTTTATCTATAAAAACGATGAGACCAGCCTGGCCAACTACTGCGCCAGCATCACCATGTACCCGTGGCTGCTGAACGGTACCCTC
>JBGZJM010000226.1:0-5265 GCA_041848845.1 Petrimonas sp.
AAAAAGTGGCATTCTTGTTAAATATTCCCATGGTAAATGTTTGCAAGGAAATTTCTAAAAAATAAAAACACAATCTCATGAAAAAAGTCTTAATTCTGCTTATCGTCGCAATCCATTTCGGCAGTAGCCTGAATAATTCATCCGGCCGTGTCAGCTTCGGCAGGCTGGTATGCGAACATGAAGAATCTCCGTTGTTGGTTGAAAAACAAACTCCACGCTTCGGATGGCAGTTGCATTCAACGGAAAACGGATTTGAACAAACGGCTTACGAGCTGGAAATATCGGACAATAAGGGAAACACCGTTTGGACATCGGGAAAAATCCGGTCCGGCGAAAGCCAACATGTCCCCTATACGGGAAAAATCCGGTTAAGTGCCGGCGAACAATATCAATGGCGGGTTCGCATCTGGGACAACAACGACAAAAGCACGTCCTGGAGTGAAAAATCATTTTTTCGTATCGCTCCCGATAAAAAGCAGCTTAATGCCCTTTGGATAGGTGCCATAAAGAGAGAGAACTCCCATCTTCCGGATGGAAGAGACTACCACAATGTACCCGATTCCTCCGAAAAAGGACAGCTTTGGAGGAAGACGGATCCTCTGTCAAGGAGAAGCATCTATTTGCGAAAGTCGTTTGAGGCTCAAAAACGGATCAAGGATGCAATTATCTACATCAGCGGATTGGGGCACTACGAACTCTCGTTAAACGGAAAGAAAATCGGTGACGACCGGTACAATCCCTTGTGGAGCGATTACGACAAAACCGTCTATTACAACGCATACGACCTCACCGGGGAGATAAAAAGGGGAGATAATACGGTGGGAGTACTTCTTGGAAACGGATTCTACAACGAGCAAGGCGGACGATACAAGAAAATGCAGGTAAGCTTCGGCCCTCCCACCCTGTTTTTAAAACTCAGCATTACCTATGCCGACGGCACAAAAGAAGAAATCATATCCGACAAAGACTGGAAATATTCTCCCAGCCCCATTGTTTTTAACAGCATGTACGGCGGGGAAGATTACGATGCCCGTCTTGAACAACCGGGATGGGACACGTCCGGTTTTGATGATTCCCAATGGCTCCCCGTTGTTGTGGATAATGCCCCTAACGGAGATTTGAAACCGCAAACATCAACTCCGGTAAGGGAGATGGAATATTTCTCCGTTAAAGAGAGCAGCAGAACAGGCGAATCGTATGTGCTGGATATGGGACAAAACCTCTCCGGATATCCGGCCTTTACCGTAAAGGGAAAACGGGGTGACAAAATTCGCCTGACCGTTGCCGAACGGATAAACGACGACGGGAGTATAAACCAAACACAGTCCGGCGGGCCTCATTACTACGAATATACGCTGAAAGGAGAAAGCGAAGAGACCTGGCAACCCCGTTTTTCCTATTACGGGTTCCGCTACATCCGGATTGAAGGAGCCAAATTGCCGGAATCACAAGACAACAGGGACATTCCGGTCATAAAAGAGATAAAATCCTGTTTTGTGTATAATTCAGCCGACTCGGCAGGCAGCTTTCGTTCTTCCAACGAAATTTTCAATAACGCACACAACCTGATCGTAAATGCCATCAAAAGCAATATGCAGGCCGTGTTCACCGATTGTCCGCACAGGGAAAAGCTCGGATGGCTGGAACAAATACACCTGAATGGTCCCGGACTGTATTATAACTTCAACCTGGCCAGGTTTGCTCCTAAAATCATGCAAGATATCCGCGACGCACAGTTGCCGAACGGTTTGATAACCAGCATCGCTCCCGAGTACGTAGTTTTCAACGGTGGATTTCGTGACTCTCCGGAATGGGGAAGCGCCGGCGTGATTTTCCCGTTTATGTACTACGAGTTTTACGGCGACAACTCGCTGATCGTGGAATATTACGATGTCATGAAAAGATATGTCGACTACCTGACCACAACAGCAAAAGGTCACATTGTTTCTCACGGACTGGGCGATTGGTGCGATTACCGGGAAGATCAGCCTTATGGCCCATCGCACAATACCCCCATCTCATTATCCGCAACAATCCATTACTTCATGGTTATTGATTATTTGCTGCAGGCAGCCGAGATGCTTAGTAAAAAAGAGGACATAACATTCTATTCCAATCTCCGGGAGAAGGTAAGAACCGCTTTTAACAAGGAGTTCTTCAACGAAGACAGCAAACAGTACGGAACCGGAAGCCAGGCATCCAACGCCATGCCCTTGTTTGCCGGATTGGTTGACCCCGACGATAAACAAGCGGTTCTCGACAACCTGGTCAAGGATATTGAAGAAAAAGGATACAGGCTCTCCACCGGTGATGTGGGAAACCGGTACTTGTTTCAGGCATTGGCAAGAAACGGATTGAATGAAGTGATGTACAAGATGCATAACCACAACGAGGTTCCGGGCTACGGTTTCCAGCTTCAGTTTGGAGCCACCACGCTCACCGAACTGTGGGATCCGAGGAAAGGCGCGTCGTGGAATCATTTTATGATGGGACAGATAGAAGAGTGGTTCTACAGGTCGTTGGCAGGTATTGACGCGGAAGAAAACACGTACGCCGGATTCAAGAACTTCAGAATCGCACCGCAGGTCGTAGGTGACTTAACGTATGTAAACGCTTCCTACAACACCTTGTACGGAACCATCAAGGTGGACTGGAAGGTGGATAACAACCTGTTCGAAATGGATATCGAGGTTCCCGTTAATTGCGAAGCGAAAGTATATCTGCCTCAGGAAACCGGCTATACCGCCGTAAAAAGCGGGAAATACAAATTCAAAAAGAAATTCAACAATCAGTAAATAATTCCGTATGAAACGAGCATGTAAATCAGTTACACACAAGATAATGATAATATGCGATGTTGCCTCCGGTTTTAATTCTCAATGGAAGTCGGCGATTTCGCTTCGCAGATTTTGCTCGCGTTCGGCATTGCGCAAGCAAACTTGGCTCTGCTCTCACTCAATCGCAAAATTCGCTTCGCTCAATTCCATATGACCTTAGTGTAAAAAATTAAATATTATCGTATGAAACATTATCTTTTATTATTCCTATTATTAGGCAGTTTCGAACTGCTTTCTCAAAACAATGTTCTAAAAAACGCTTTTGAAAACAGATTACACAAGGATGAAATAACTCAGAGCCACGTCACTCCCGTCAAGATAGTCTGGTCTTCCGATCAAACGGGAAAGAATGTAAAGAATCCGGAGGTTCTTTTGAAAGGGTTCGACGGCCAGTTATCCACCAGCGGTGCCGGAATGTGTACGCTCAGGTCGGATGAAGACAGGCAGGCTTCCGTCTTGCTGGATTTCGGTACCGAATTGTACGGAGGCATTGAGATTGCGGCAGCAATCAGGGGGGAAAAGAAACCGATCAAGGTCAGGGTTCGCCTGGGGGAGTCGGTGTCGGAAGCCATGAGTGACGCCATCGACAACAGCCGTCCCGGGATGCAGTCGGCCACCAACGACCACTCGCTGAGGGATTTCACGTTGGAAATACCTTGGTTGGGAACCGTGGAGATCGGTAATTCGGGCTTTCGCTTTGTACGCATCGACCTACTGGATAAGGAGGTAGAACTTCCTCTCCGGGCTGTCAGGGCAACCGCGCGATACCGGGATATCCCCTACCTGGGATCATTCAAATCCAGTGATGAACGGTTGAATAAAATCTGGGAAACGGGAGCCTATACCGTACACCTCAACATGCAGGATTACCTGTGGGACGGAATAAAACGTGACCGGCTGGTCTGGGCAGGAGACATGCATCCGGAGGTGATGACCATCAACAGCGTTTTTGGAGACAACGAAGTGGTGAGGAAGAGTCTCGACTTCGCCCGGGATACCACTCCTCTACCGGGATGGATGAACGGGATCTCCTCTTATTCGCTCTGGTGGATCATTCTCCACAGAGACTACTATTTACACCAAGGTGATGTGGCTTATCTGAAAGCCCAACAGGCATACCTCAAAAAACTCATTCCCCAGATTACAGCCAGGGTTTCGGAAGGAAAGGAAAACCTGGATGGAGGCCGTTTTCTGGACTGGCCAACAGCCGAAAACGAAGCGGTGATCCATTCAGGCTTGCAAGCCCTTACCTTGCTGACCATGGAGGCTGGAGCCGATATTGCCGGCTGGTTAGGAGATCAGGAATTGCAAGACCTCTGCACAGCTACGGCCAAAACTCTCAGGAAACATGTTCCATCCGACCGGGGAAACAAACAGGCGGCAGCGCTACTCTCGCTGGTAAACCTCATACCGTCGAAAAAGGCGGCGGAGGTGATCCTTAAAGATGGAGCTAACGATTTCGCCACCTTCTACGGGTATTATATGCTGGAAGCCCTGGCCAAGGCAGGGAAGTATCAGGAGGCCATGGACATCATCTCCGACTACTGGGGAGCGATGCTTGACCTGGGTGCCACTACCTTCTGGGAAAACTTTGTATATACGGAAAGGGTGAATGCAACAAGAATCGACGAGTTATCCCTTTCCGACAAGTTCGATATCCACGCCGACGGGGGTGCCCATTGCTACATCGGGTTGCGGGGCAGTCTTTGTCACGGATGGGCATCCGGCCCCACGTCTTGGCTCACAGCCCATGTGCTGGGAATCAAGGTAATGGAGCCGGGATCCAAAGCGATACAAATCCGTCCCAATCTCGGTAATCTTCAATATGCAGAAGGCACTTACCCGACCCCCTATGGCATTATAAAAGTGAAGCATACGAAGCAGGCAAACGGAAAAGTGACCAGTGAGATCGAAGCTCCGGATGAGATAAAAATCATCCGGTAACGATTCTCCCCCAAAAAGACGTGGTTATGCACAGGCGCATAGCCGCGGCCTGGGAGAAGAATCCCCGTTTCTGGCAATACAAAGGGAAGCCGGTCATGCTGCTCGGAGCAAGCGATGACGACAATCTGTTTCAATGACCCAAAGAAATGCTTATTCCTCATCTTGACTTGATGAAACGGACAGGTGCCAATTATGTGAGGAATACAATGAGTGACCGGAACGACAGGACCTTCGAAATTTATCCCTTCAAGCGATTGGAGAACGGCAAGTATGATCTCAACCAATGGAACGAAGCATATTGGGGACGTTTTGATTTTTTCCTGAAGGAAACCGCAAAAAGAAATATTATTGTACAGATTGAAGTATGGGACAGGTTCGACTTTTTGCAAAAATAGAGGAGTGGGCATCTTATTGGAGTGCTTTTATGGCCGACAAGGCAAAAGCCGAAGGAAAAAAAATCTACATCACGGAGATGTGGGACAAT
>JBGZJM010000227.1:0-15747 GCA_041848845.1 Petrimonas sp.
AAGTTCGGTTGTGGCCGGAACAGTAGGGATGATGGGAGGAATTCCGATGCTGAGTTCCTGCTCGACCGGTAAATCCAAAAAAGGTGAGCTGACGCTGCCCAAGCTACTGAAACAGGCTCCCGACGGAAAGGTGCTTAAAGCCGGATTAATCGGATGTGGCGGACGCGGGACCGGCGCCGCCATGGATTTCCTGGACGCAGGACCAAACCTTCAGATTGTCGCGCTGGGGGATGTTTTTCAGGACAAGCTGAACAGTTGCAGGGAAATCCTGAAAAAAGAACGGAACGTTGAGATCCCCGACGAAAACTGTTTTATCGGATTCGACAGTTATGAAAAGGTAATCGATTCCGGTGTGGATGTGGTATTGCTCTGTACCCCGCCCCATTTCCGTCCTGCGCATCTGGAAGCCGCCGTAAATGCTCAAAAACATATTTTCATGGAAAAACCCGTCGCCGTGGACCCCACCGGTGTGCGAAAAGTATTGGCTGCCGTGAAAAGAGCAAAGACTCTGAACTTGAATATCATCAGCGGAACCATCCGCCGTTCGCAAAAAGATTACATGGAAACCAGAAGAAGGGTGCTCAACGGCGAAATCGGCGATATCGTGGGGGCAAACATCATCCGGAACGGGGGAGCCTTGTGGTATCGCTCCAGAAAGCCCGAATGGACGGATATGGAATACATGTTGCGCAACTGGGTTAATTTCTGCTGGCTTTCGGGCGACCACATCACGGAACAATTTATTCACGAAATAGATACGATGAACTGGTACCTGGGCGAATATCCCATACAGGCCAGCGGTTGGGGCGGACGCCAAAGAAGGGTAACCGGCGACCAGTATGACTTCTTCAGTATCGAGTACTTGTACGAAAACGGCATGCGCACCCATTGTGCCGCTCGCCAGATAGACGGATGCACAAACCGGAAAATAGAATATTTTACCGGCACCAACGGATACGCGGACGCGTCGGGAAAACTCTATGACCTGCAAGGCAAACTGATCTGGGAATATCCCTATCCCGCCGAGGGAGAAACGGAATCGGAATGGTACGTGACCAATCCCTTCGTCCAGGAGCATATCAACCTGGTCACCGCCATCCGGTCGGGTAAAACCATCAACGACGGTGAAGAGCAAGCCAACACCACGCTGGTTACCATAATGGGACGCATGGCGGCCTACACGGGAAAAGACGTTACCCGCGAAGAGGTGCTTAACTCCGATTTGTACTTGGGTCCCAAAACCTACGTGATGGGAGCGGTGGAAAATATTCCTGAAGTTATTCCGGTGGCAGGTGTCCCCGGAAAAGAGTAAAAATTTAAAACAACAACCCTATGAAACGTTTCAATATATTGTTTTTAATGCTGATTTTCACGATGAGCGGTTTCGCCCAGCCATCCGGTCAGATACGGAATCCGGAGCCTCCGCGTGAAAAGGGACAAAAGAATGTGCTCCAGTTAGTTGTGGATCCCATTCCCACCGTTCGGGTGGGGTTTATCGGATTGGGCAATCGGGGTACCGGCGCGGTAGGGAGATACACATTTATCGAAGGTGTGGAAATAAAAGCCTTGTGCGATTTAAATCCGGATAACGTAAAAAGATCGCAAAATACGTTAGCAAAAAGAGGGCTTAAACCTGCCGACGAATACACAGGGGAAGACGCGTGGAAAGAATTATGCCGGCGGAAGGACATCGACCTGATCTATATCTGCACCGACTGGCTCCACCATACACCCATGGCTGTATATGCCATGCAGCAAGGGAAACACGTTGCCATCGAGGTTCCGGCAGCAACAACCATCGAAGAGTGCTGGCAACTGGTAAACACCGCCGAGAAGACACGCCGCCACTGCATGATGCTCGAGAACACCTGTTACGACTTCTTTGAGTTAAACACGTTGAATATGGCTCAGCAAGGACTTTTCGGGAATATTGTCCACGGAGAAGGCGCTTATATTCACGACTTAAGGGAAAGCAACTTCCGTCCCGGCACTTACCGGGACATGTGGAGATTGAAGTTCAACACGGCGCATACAGGCAACCCCTACCCCACACACGGGCTCGGCCCGATATGTCAGGTGATGAATATCCACAGGGGAGACAAGATGAATTACTTGGTTTCCGTCTCTTCCCATCAGTTCGGAATGACGGAATACGCCAAGGAGAAGTTCGGTGAAAATTCCGCTCAGGCCAGGCAGGAGTATAAACTGGGCGATATGAATACCACCGTCATAAAAACCGAAAAAGGGCGGACAATAATGATACAGCACGACGTTACAAGTCCCCGGCCCTACAGCAGGCTACACACCATTAGCGGCACCAAAGGTTTTTTTCAGAAATACCCTACCGGATTGATCGCACTGGAACCGAACGCTCACAATTTTCTCACGGAAACACAAACAGACTCGCTGATGACTCGATACGAACATCCGTTCATAAAAGAAATCGGCGAATTTGCCAAAAAGGTGGGCGGACACGGCGGCATGGACTTCATCATGGATTACCGGCTGATTCATTGCTTAAGGAACGGACTGCCCCTCGATCAGGATGTTTATGACGCTGCAGAATGGTCCTGTCTGGTTGAGTTAAGCGAACAATCCGTGTTAAACGGAGGAATGCCTGTGAAAATTCCCGATTTCACCCGTGGTGACTGGAACAAGTTAAGCGGATTGAAATTTGCCCATTGACCGAAAGGGCATGGAGTTATTTGAAGGATTCATTGTATTTGCAAAATTTAATTTTATTATACATTACAACTTATTTTATGACCTCCAGAAGACAATTTTTAAAAACCCTCGGTGGAGTAACGCTTCTCACCGTGGTTCCCCGAAACGTATTGGGGAAAGGGTTTGTCGCACCCAGCGATGAACTGACAAAAGGTATTATCGGCGTAGGCGGAATGGGTCGCGGACACATTCCTTATGACAAGACGCGCGTTGTGGCCATGTGCGATGTCGATAAGAACCACCTTAACCAGGCCGCGGCCCTGGTAAAAGACAAGATCAACCTCTATCACGACTTTCGCGAGCTTATCCTCGACAAGAATGTGGATATCGTGCATATCGCGACCCCGCCCCACTGGCACGGGATTATGTCGGTGGAAGCAGCCAAAGCCGGAAAAGATATTTTCTGCGAAAAGCCGATGACCCGGACTATCGGCGAAAGCAAGCGCGTTGTTGAAGCCATCCGGCAATACGGAAATATATTCAGGCTGAATACCTGGTTCCGGTTCAAAGATCCGTTTTATGGACTGGGCACACCGGTAAAGCCACTCAAAAAGCTTGTCGACAGCGGACTTCTCGGCTGGCCGTTGAAAGTGACCATCAGCAAACACACCGGTTTTGACTGGAAATTCTACTGGGTAGGGAAAACACATCTTGAACCGCAACCCATTCCCGAAGAACTCGATTACGACATGTGGCTGGGTCCGGCTCCCTACAAGCCCTACAACGCACATCGCGTGCACGGAACATTCCGCGGATACTGGGATTACGACGGCGGTGGCCTGGGTGATATGGGTCAACACTATATTGATCCGGTTCAGTACTTGTTGGGAAAAGACAATACAAGCCCGGTAAAAGTAGAAGTGGATGCTCCTCAACAACATCCCGACGCGGTGGGCACCTGGCGTTCCATTACATACACCTATGACGACGGCTGCCAGATTATTCTGTGGGGAGGCGACTACGGTGAGCCCAACACGCCCTATATTGCCGGGCCAAACGGAAATGTCTACAGAAACTTCGTCTGCGACATTCCCGACTGGCAGAAAAAACTGGCCGATTTCCCCGAACCGGCGGAACAAAACACCAATTTCATCGAATCCATACGTAACCGGCAGAAATTCGCCTTGAACGAATTGAACGGACACCGTTCCGCCACTATCGTGAACATGGGCGCCGTAGCGCTCCGGTTAAACAGGACTCTCGAATACGATCCGGTGAAAGAGATGTTTGTGAACGACGAGGAAGCCAACCGCTTGATCGACCAGCCGATGCGTGCGCCGTGGAGCATTTAGATTGAATAAGATTGAAACACAGGCAGCCCGCCATCCATCTTTACCAATCTTTGTCAATCTTACAAAACAATTAAATTAAACAACAATGAAAAAATACCTATCCATTTTAACAGCCATTCTGCTCGCAACGGGTGCATTAATGGCTCAACTGCCGCAGGGCAGAACAAGCGCCACCATTATTGCGGATGCTCTGGCACAACTTCCGGCCGATAATCAAACTCAATACAACCGGACGATGACCGATCTGGTGTCCACGGGAGAACAGGGTTTGCTGGACTTGATCGGACGAATGAATCCTCCGGGCAACCGGAGCAACGAAACGTTGGACTATGCCATCAGCGGATGGACAAACTTTGTGGCAAACGATGATGCCAAACGCATCCTTGCGGCAAATGCTTTCGGAAAAGCACTGAACCAACCGCTGGACAATGAAGTAAAAGCTTTTGTTATCCGCCAGCTGGGTCAAATCGGAACTGACAACAATGTGGAAGCCTTATCCGCTTTTCTAAAGGATTCGCGCCTTTCGGCTCCGGCCGCGCAGGCATTGGCTTCCATCGGAAGCGAGAAGGCAAATCAGGCCATCGTTGCAGCGCTTTCGGACAACAACGCCCCGGATGCTGTAAAGTTCAATCTGGTGAACGCACTAAGCCAGACCGGATACAGCCAGGCCGAACCCGCACTGCTCTCAGCGCTGACGCAAAACCCCTCAGCGGAACTCAGCAACGCGTTGCTTACGGCTTTAGGAAACCTGGGAAGCCGCAGCGCCCTTATCCCACTGAAAAATGCCGCGCAAAAAGTCAATTATTCCTATCTGCCAAACAACAGTGCAACGGCATCCTACCTTTCTCTGTTAAAAAGATTAACTCACTCCGACGTTAAGTTGGTGGAAAAGGAGGCTAACGGCTTGCTCGCCCTTGCCATAAAGCAGAACCGCTCCGAACTGAAAGTGGCTGCATCCGGGCTTTTACTGGCGATCCCTTCGACGGACAAGAGCAAACTCCTCAACAGTGCACTGAAAGACGGGGATATCGCTTACCTGGCCCGCTTACTTAACGCCTATCCTTTCAGCAACGACCGAAAAGCGGTTGAAAAGATTATGAAGGAGCTAACTCCAAAAGCTTCGCCGGAGAAACAAACGGCCATCATTTACTGGCTGGGCGATAAGAATGTGGCGGATGCGGTCAATCTGCTGGCCAACTACGCCACATCCGGCAATAAAATGGTACGGAAAGCGGCCATCTCTTCCCTGGCTAAAATCGGAAACGAACAGGCGATGCTGGTATTGGCCGGACTACTGAAAAGCCAGGACGATGAGACGGTGTTGCTCGCCAAAGATGCTTTATCGACTTACAAGGGCGATATCTCCTATACACTTGCATCGGTTTTCAACGAAAGCGGTGATGCCGGAAAAAAAGCTGTCCTGCAACTTATCGCCGACCGGAAAATGGAAAGTCAGTATAACCTGGTTTATAACCAGATGTTCACCGGCAACGAAACCGTAAAAGCGGAAGCCGCCAATACGCTTCAATACGTTTCTACGGATAAAAACCTGCCCGACTTGTTCACATTGCTCGAACAATCGGATGCTGCCAATGTTCCCGCTCTTCAACGGGCTGTAAACGCGGCCCTGTCGCATCTTCCGGCCAACGAACAAATGAAGCTGGTATCGGACCGGATGAACAAGTCCGCAAACAAGTCCCTTTACTACACCGCACTGGCAAACAGCGGATCGCAAGAAGCGATGGAAATGATTACCAGGGCCTATAATGCCGAAACCGGAACCAACAAAGATGCCGCTTTTGAGGCGTTGACCAATTGGAAATCGTTCAGCGCCATTTATCCGATGCTGGATATAGCCAGAAACAGCAAGAACAAGAATGAACTGAGCAAAGTGACGGATGCAATTGTTGCTACCGTCAATAAATCGGATGAAACAGGAGCCGTAAAATACCTGTACCTTCGTGAAGCGATGCAATTTGCACAAACCGAGAAACAGAAAAACGACATTCTCCGCCTGTTGGGAAATACCGGACAATATCAGGCGATGCTTTTCGTAGCCCCGTTTATGGACAACGCGGCATTGAGCGAAAATGCCGCGTTGGCTGCCATGAACATCGCCACAAACAATCCGGCTTTCGCGGGTGCCGCAACTACCGCAATCCTCCGGAAAGTGAGTAAAACACTGAAAAATCCGGATGCCGGCTATCAACGTGAGTCCATAAAAAAATACCTGGACGAAAATCCACAGGAAGGAGGTTTTGTGTCCATCTTCAACGGTAAAAACCTGGACGGATGGAAAGGATTGGTGGAGAATCCCGTCAAACGCGCGAAAATGACGCCAAAAGAACTCGCCGCAGCCCAGGCAAAAGCCGACGCGACTGCAAAAACGGGCTGGGTCATCGAAAACGGTGAGCTGCTCTTCACCGGAAAAGGGGACAACCTCTGTACCGACAAACAATACGGCGATTTTGAAATGTTGATTGACTGGAAGCTTTATCCCGGGCCGGAGCCCGATGCGGGAATCTATCTCCGCGGCACACCCCAGGTTCAGATATGGGATACCGCCCGTGTAAATGTAGGAGCACAGGTAGGATCAGGAGGATTGTACAACAACCGGCAGAATCCGGGCAAACCGCTAAAGGTTGCCGACCAGAAAGTGGGCGAATGGAACACGTTCCGCATCAGGATGGTTGGAGAACGGGTATCGGTTTGGCTTAACGATGAACAGGTTACCGACAACGTAGTGTTGGAAAACTACTGGGACAGAAGCCAGCCCATCTTCCCCACGGAACAGATTGAGCTGCAGGCACACGGCAGCAAGGTGGCTTATCGCGATATCTTTATTAAAGAAATTGAACGTCCCGAACCTTTCCGGCTTCCGGCTGAAGAGGAGAAAGAGGGCTTTCGCGTACTCTTCGACGGTACTAACCTGGACGAATGGACAGGAAACAAAAAAGACTACGTGGTGGAAAGCGGAAACATCGTACTGTATCCGAGTCAGAGTTTCGGAGGCAACCTATACACCAAAGACCAATTCGATAATTTTATCTTTCGTTTCGAATTTATGCTCACGCCCGGCGCCAACAACGGATTAGGCATTCGCGCGCCGTTGGAAGGCGACGCCGCATACGGAGGAATGGAGTTACAGATTCTCGATAACGAGGCACCCATCTACAAAGATCTTCAGGTCTACCAGTATCACGGTTCGGTTTATGGCGTCATTCCCGCCAAACGCGGGTACCTGAAGCCCGTAGGCGAGTGGAACTATCAGGAAGTGATTGCCGACGGCGATCGCATCAAGGTTATCCTTAACGGCACGACTATCCTCGACGGAAACATCCGCGAAGCGTCCAAAAACGGGACGATTGACAAGCGGAATCATCCCGGATTGTTGAATAAGACCGGACATATCGGTTTCCTGGGGCACGGCTCCTTGGTAAAATTCAGAAACATCCGGATAAAACCGTTGAAGTAAAACATCGGTTGGTCCAAAACCGGCCGATATTCCGAAAACAAAAAACTATCAGTGAGGATTAAAT
This sequence comes from Petrimonas sp., assembly GCA_041848845.1. Lineage (GTDB taxonomy): Bacteria > Bacteroidota > Bacteroidia > Bacteroidales > Dysgonomonadaceae > Petrimonas. The sequence continues at coordinate 7,556 of JBGZJM010000227.1, forward strand.
GTCCCGCTGATAGTTTTTTATTTCCCCCCTATCCCCTCAAATGGGTATACGACCGTCCAAATATACCTAAAAGCGGGGATATGATAATTAAATTATATTTTCGAATTTTGAGGGTTAAAAAAATCATTTATCAAAAAACTCTTAAAAAATGAAAATGAATAAGTTAACATTTATCGCGCTCATCGGCACGGCAGTTTTTGTTACAGGATGCAGCGGAAAGGGACAACAAACCGAAAACGGCGGGCAGACTACCGCCATGCAAGTGGATCTCCTGTTGGATGAAGCCGACGGGCGGGTTGACAGTACAGTCACTGTGGAGGGCTTGTGCACACACATTTGCCGGCACGGCGGCAAGAAAATCTTCCTGATGGGGAGCGACGACACCCGAACGATCCGCGTAGAGGCGGGCGAAAAGATCGGCAGCTTCAAGCAGGAGGCGGTAAACAGCATTGTTGAGGTTACAGGCGTGCTGAAAGAACAACGCATCGACGAAACCTACCTGGCCAACTGGGAAGAACGGCTGAAAGCCCAGACCGAAGAAGAACACGGCGAGAGCGGCGGTGCGGGATGCACCCACGAGCAGAAGGCCCGCAACGAGTCGGCCGTGAACACGGCTCAGGAACGCATCGACAACTTCCGCCACCGCATTGCCGAGCGGAAAGGGAACGAGGGCAAGGATTATCTCTCGTTCTATTTTATCGAGGCGGACAGCTACACCCTCAAAACGGAAGAATGAAAGGGAGCACCGTTCGCAAGTGGCTGCGGTTCATTCACCGCGACTTCTCGTTTTTCTTCTCCGGGGTAATCATCATCTATGCCGTATCGGGGATTATGCTCAATCACCGGCACAGCATCAACCCCAACTATACCGTAAAACGCCAGGAGATAAAGGCTTCCGGTGAATTTCCCATGCCGCGGGACGCTGTCTCGAAGCAAGACGTGCTGAAAATGCTCGAACCGGTAAAAGAGGGGAAAAACTATACGAAACACTATTTCCCCGAGCCTGACCGGCTGAAAATCTTCCTCAAAGGCGGCTCGTCGATGGAAGTGGACATGACTACAGGCGAGGCCGTTTACGAAGCGCTCAAAAAACGCCCCCTCATCAGCCAATTCAACCGCCTGCACTACAATCCGGGGCATTGGTGGACTGTTTTTTCCGATACCTTCGCCGCGTCGCTTATCGTCATCACCCTTACCGGCATTTTTATGAATAAAGGTAAAAAGGGGCTTTGGGGACGTGGCGGCATCGAACTGCTTGCCGGGATTCTGATTCCCTTGTCGTTTATGATTTTTATGTAAAAGCCGGTTTTCGTTAATGAGATTTTCCCTTAAAATTACGGTCATCATACTGATGCTGTTCCATACGCTGTATTTATCGGCGCAGGACAACAGATACAGTATCAGCGGCAGTGTTACCGACGCATCGGATAACCGGCCCATCGAGTATGCCGTAGTATCCGTTCCCGAACTGGACTATTGGGCTGCAAGCGACAAGGAGGGCAAATTCAGGCTCGAAAGGATCCCTGCCGGAAAACACCGGATACAATGCCGTGTATTGGGATATAAAAACTTCGAGCGGGAAATCACGGTGAACCATGACGTGAACGGACTCGTTTTCAGCCTCCAATTCAACACGCTGGCCTTGCCGGAGGTGGAGGTTACGGCGCAGGTCTCCCCAAACAATACGACCACTACCTACCATATCGATGAGAATGCGCTCAAACACATGCAACTCATCAATGTGGGCGAAGCGGCAAGCCTCCTGCCCGGCGGAAAAACCAACCGGGCAAACAGCCTGCTGAACGCATCTCGGTTTTCGTTGCGGAGCGAAGGAAGCACCGAGATGGACAATCCCACTTTCGGCACGGGTGTAGAAGTTGACGGCGTAAGGCTGTCGACCAATGCAACTTTCCCTTCGGGAACCAACACAAAAACTTACGGCACAGATACCCGCAATATTTCCTCAACGGATATCGAGTCGATAGAGGTCATTACCGGAGTCCCGTCGGTGGAATACGGCGATATCTCGAACGGTGTGGTGAAAATCAAGACCCGGAAAGGGGAATCGCCAACAAGGATTCAACTCTCTTCCAATATCCACACGAAGCTGACAGGTCTCAACAAAGGGTTGTCGCTCGGACGAGGAAAAGGCATCCTGAACCTGAACGCGGAGCATACCCGTTCGGTTTCCGACATCGCCTCCCCCTACACCTCCTACCGGCGAAACAACCTGTCGGTAACATACAGCAATACGTTTAACCGGGAAAATAAAAAACCCATCGTTTTCTCGGCGAATATCAGCGGAAATATCGGCGGGCTCAATTCCAAACACGACCCCGATGCCTTTCTCGACACCTACACCGCACAAAAGGACAACACGCTGCGTTCGAATGTGAGCGTCGAGTGGTTTATCCATTCGCCCTGGCTTACCAACCTGCGTTTCTCGGCATCGTGCGTCTATTCCGACCGAAGGCTGACCGACAGGAAAAACAAGTCGGCCTCCACTTCCACCATCGCCATCCACGGCAAGGAAGAAGGATACTTCGTAGCCGTTCCCTACGATGAGAACCCCGATGCGCATGTGGTGTTCATTCCGCGCGGTTACTGGTACGAAACGCTGTCGGAAGACAACAGGCCGCTGGATATCTCGGCGGAACTGAAAGCCGACCTTTCCAGACCGATAACCGGTTCACTGTTCAGCAAGACAAAGGCGGGTGTTCAATACACGGCAAGCGAGAATCACGGTAGAGGGTATTATTACCGGGAACATCGCTTTGCTCCTACCTGGCGGGAATACCGCTACGATGAGGAGCCCTGCATGCACAACACGGCTTTGTATGCCGAAGAGAAACTGGCCCTTCCCCTGCAAAAACACCGGTTGGAATTTACAGGCGGCCTGAGGGCCGATATTACCGCCGTGGGAAAGTCGGAATACGGCGTGGTCGGCAGCCTCTCGCCCCGTTTCAACGTGATGTTCCGTTCCGGCATATCGCCCGACAGGCTTGTGCGCGAATTTTCCCTGTTTGCCGGATGGGGTAAGATGGTCAAACTCCCTTCGTTCGCGGTGCTATACCCGAAACCGACCTACCGCGACATCCTCACTTTTGCACCCGGAACCACCGCCGAGGGCAATACCTTTTACGCCTATTACACCATGCCCGGCAGTCCCGTTTTCAACCCCCGGCTCCGGTGGCAGGAAAACCGGCAAGCCGAAATAGGGATAAAAGCTTCGCTCGGCAACACGAAAGTATCGCTGTCGGCATTTTACAACCGCACACAAAATCCCTATACCCGGGTATCGGTTTATACGCCCTTCTCTTTCAAATTCACCGGTCAGTCGGCCCCCGAACATCACCCCGTACCGCCGGAAAACAGGGAATATCTCGTGAACCGGACGACCGGCATCGTGACCGTTAAGGATAAAACCGGCGTGCATCCCGATACGGAGCTTCCCTACCGCGAACGCCGCGATTTCAAAGGTAACCACATGCCCCTGAACGGCACTCCCGTAGAGCGGATGGGGCTGGAATGGACGGTGGATTTCGGAAAAATCAAGGCGCTCAACACCTCATTCCGTTTCGACGGCAACTACTACCATTATAAAGGAACCGACGAGCGGATGGAGGCAAGTACCTCATCGCTGATGACGGCAGGCGGCGAATACTTTCCCTATGTGGGATATTACGTCGGCGGCGCCGTCTCCTCGAACGGAAAGGTGAAAAAGAGCTGCAACGCCAACCTCACGGTCATCACCCATATTCCGGTGGTGCGGCTCGTCGTGTCGTTGCGCGTGGAAACCTCGCTCCACAACTTCGAACGCTCGCTGAGCGAATACAACGGGAAGCAGCGCGGCTTCGTAATCGACAAACGCGAAGACTATTTCCCCTCTAAAACGGAGAGCGGTATCTATGCCCGTGACCGGTTTACGGCGCTCTATCCCGAATATTACGTGAGTATGGACGACATGGATACGCCTGTCCCCTTTGCCGAAAAATTCCGCTGGGCCAAAGAGAACGACACGGAACTGTTCAACGAACTGGCAAAATTGGTGGTAAAGTCCAATTACAAAACTACCTTCAACCCAAGTTCGCTGTCCGCCTACTACTCGGCAAACCTCAACGTCACCAAAGAGATCGGCAAAAACGTTTCGGTATCGTTTTACGCGCGCAATTTTCTGAACAACATGGCAACCGTTTACGACAGCCGCGACGACCGCCGGCACACGCTCTACAACAGCGGCCATATCCCGCAGTTTTATTACGGGCTTACCTTGCAGGTGAATTTATAAAGAAAGACAAATTATAAACACAAAAAAACAGAACAATGAAAAAGTTATTTTATCTATGGACGGCGGGCATAATGCTGCTTGCCTTTTCCTGTAAACATGACGATCCGGATGATGTTTACAAAACCTATCCGCTTGCCGTTGAACTGGTTTATCCCGCAACCGGTGCCTACCAGGCAGCCGAAGGCGTCACGGTCACGCTGACCAACACTTCCGACAGTAAAGTGATGGAGGCCAAGACCGATGCCAGGGGCGTTGCCAAATTCACCGTAACGGCCGGTGTTTACGATGCGTCGGCTACCGACAACCGCAGCGGCAACGGGGTGGCGTTCGTGCTCAACGGCGCAAAAAGGGGCATAACCGTCACCGACAAATGGACCGGAACGGAAAACGTGAAATTGGAACTCGAAGAGTCGAAACTCAGCCAGGTGATTATCAAGGAGGTATTTTACGGAGGGACACCGAAAGATGACGGTTCAGGCAGTTTTATCTACGACAGGTATGTGATTCTTTACAACAACTCTCCGCTGCCGGCAAAGTTGGACAATATTTGTCTGGGAGCGACCCAGCCATACGGCTCGTCCGGAAATTCCAACAACGATTATATAGACGACAAACTGTTTTACGAAGCCGAAAACTGGGTTCCCGCCGGAGAAGGCATCTGGTATTTCCGCGAACCGGTAACGCTGCAACCCTACTCACAGTTGGTCATCGCTCTTTTCAATGCGGTGGACAATACAAAGACCTACAGCAAATCCATCAACTTCGCCCATCCCGAATATTACTGCACATACGATATTGAAGTATATAATCATAAAGGCAGCTACCCTGCCCCTTCCGACCTTATTCCCGTTTCGCACCACCTGAAAGCGATAAGATACGGTCTATCCACGGCATGGGTATTTCACGTCAACGGTCCGGCATTCTTTATTTTTGCACCCGAAGGGCAAACCATCAAACAATTCGGAGAGGATGCAAACAATATCAACCTTTATAACGGTTCGAAGAAGCGTAAAAAAGTGCCCGTTTCATGGGTATTGGACGGCATGGAAGTATTTGTCCAGGGAAACAACAACAAAAAACGGCTGAATGCCGTGATAGATGCCGGATATGTTTTCGGAACAAATAAAAAAGGGTACAGCATCTACCGCAACGTGGACAAAGCGGCCACCGAAGCCATCAAAGAGAACGAAGGCAAATTGGTTGCCCATTACGCGATGGGAACGCAGGATATCGACGGCGGCTCCACCGACCCCAGCGGCATCGACGCCGAAGCCTCCATCAAAAACGGCGCAAAAATCGTCTATATGGATACCAACAACTCCTCGAAAGATTTCCACCAGCGCAAAGAGGCATCGTTAAGGTATCGATAAATGAACATCCGATTGAAAATAACAATCCTGCTATTGCTGGCGGGCGGAACGCTCGGTTCCGCCCGGCTGGCGGCACAGCAGCGCCAGCGCAGTTTCGACGTTGTAAAACGGAGCGATGCCCGCCTGGTTTCCGAAAACGCCGCGTGGCTGGATGCCCTGCCGGACATACGGATTTCGGTGGCACGACTGTTCGTGGAAAAAAACAACGGCCGTTTCGTCAACTATTTTCAATCGCCCGACAGCCGTACGGCAGGCGCCGGAACCGAATCGTTCTTCCGTGTCAACCGCCGTCTCGTGTTCTACGGAAGGGTAAGCTACCGTAACTTCACCGGTAAACGGATGGGCGGCTCGGCCTTTATCGACCCGCTCTCCGCCCCGTTCGACCTGGCGGAATCGACCGACACCACCCGCGGAACAAAACAACTGGAGGTTTACCGCCTCGCAGGGGCTATCGCCTACAATCTTTCGAAACGAATAACCGTCGGTGCCAAAACGGATTACAGCGCGGCCAACTACACCAAACGCAAAGACCTGCGCCATACCAACAAGCTGCTCGATTTCGAGACAACCCTGGGAATCAAATACAAACCGAATAAAAAAACGGAAATAGGACTCAACGCTTTTTACCGCAAAAGGGTGGAAGGCATCTATTTCAAGACCTACGGAACCACCGACAAACAGTATGTTTCGCTGATCGATTTCGGAAGCTCTTACGGGCGTACCGAGCTCTATACCGACAACGGCGACGGATATACCTCGGGGAAAACGGAACGCCCGCTGACGGACAATTACTACGGCGGTGCGGCACAGTTCCGGGTATGTTTTTCGCAACCCTTCTCCCTTTTCAATCAACTCTATTACCGGAGCCGGAGCGGATACTACGGCATACAATCGGCATCGGGCGTGGTATATACCGGGCACAAAGGACAAGGATGGGGTTATCTGGGCAGCGCGCTCTTCACAAAAAGCACAGACCGCCACCGTTTGGATGTGAATTTCGAATCGGAGGCATTGCAAAATTTCGAGAACGTTTATACCATCGAAAACGAGCCCGGCGGTTTCTCTTACGTGACATACCACGACAAGAACAAGATGCAGGAGCGCCACCGAAAAAAAATACGCATGGAGTATATCGGAAATATCGGTTCCGAAAACGGGCTGCCGCTGTGGGTCGTAAAAGCTTCTGCATGCATCGGGCGGCAATACCGCAAAACCTCGATTTACCCCTTTTTCCGAAAACAGGAACTCACCTGCTGGCGCACCAACGGCAGTGTGAGCAGGAATCTGTTTCGTGGGCAGCGCCACTGCTTCGGACTGACACTGGGTCTTTCTTACGGCGGCGGGGACGGTACGCCTTTTTCCGACGGGTTGTACGCCGAGCCTTCGGCAACGGAAAAACCGCCCAAAACGGCCGATTTCAACCTTTACTCCGAGCACGATTACCTGACGGCAACCCGATGGGGCGTTCATCCGGCACTTCGGTACACGATGCTATTCAAAGGGGGAAATACGGGGAGTATTTCGTTAAAATACGACTACCTGCAGGCAGTCAGAACAAACTCCGGAAACCGGAATCATCAGCAGTTGCAGCTTGCCTTCGGAGTCGGATTTTAAAAAAAGGGAGGAGATGAGTTTTTTGCGCGGTGCCATAATCATTCTGCTGAGCGTATTGCCTGCAACTTTTCTATGGGGGCAGGAATACAACCTTAGCGGCATCGTTACCGACCTGTCGGGCAGGCAGCCGGTAGAGCACGCCATCGTCTCCATTCCCGAATTGAACTACTGGACAAGCGCCGACGAAAAAGGGCAATTCATCATTAAACAACTCCCGGAAGGCACCTACCGCATCCGTTTCCAAATGATGGGTTATAAGGACAGCGTGGTGGTGTGCCGTGTGGACGGCCCCGTAACCGGCCTGCATGTGCGTCTTCAGATGAAGAGCCTGGCTCTGAAGGAGGTAGTGGTGACGGCACGCGAAAACACGTTCGGCTCATCATCGCATATATCGCGCCAGGCCATCGAACATATCCAGCCCAAGAGCATCGGCGACCTCTTCCAACTGCTGCCGGGACATCTCAGCGAAAATCCCAATCTGAAATCGCCCAAGCAAATACGCATACGCGATATCACCGGCACTCCCAACGCCGTGGGAGCACTGCTCATTGTCAACGATATGACCATCAGCAACGACGGGAACATGCAGGCTTTTTCCACCTCCAAACAGGGTGTGGCAACCTCCACTCCGGGCACCTTGGGACAGGGGGTCGATTTGCGCGACATCCCGGCAGAGGATATCGAATCGGTGGAGGTAATCAGAGGCATCCCCTCGGCCGAATACGGCAACCTGACATCGGGCGTGGTGCGGGTAACAAGCCGAACGGGCAAAACCCCTTATCGCGTAAACCTGAAGAGCGACATGCAAACCAAGATAGCGAGCCTGCAGAAGGGGGTCAACCTACCCCATAACGGCGGCGCCATGAATGCAGGATTCGACTACACAAAGGCCTACGACGACATACGCATGAAATTAAATG
>JBGZJM010000228.1:0-3404 GCA_041848845.1 Petrimonas sp.
GCATGATGGTATTTTTGATAGGCTGTTCCGTTTATGCGTTGGTTCCGATACGTTCGAGTGCCAATCCTCCGCTCAACTTAAATGCTCCTGAAAACATTTTGTCGTTGAAGGGTTACCTCAATCGTGACCAGTATGGCCAGAAACCACTGGTTTATGGCCGTACATTTGCTTCGGATATACAGCGAACGGCTGACGGAACCCCCCTTTTCAAAACCAAAAAGGAGTATTCGCGGATTGTAAAATTGTCTGCTGACGAGAAGGACAGATACATTGTGCGGGATGTGGTGGATGACTACCGTTATACGCACACCCTGTTTTTTCCGCGCATGTACTCCGGCGAGAGCAGCCATATCCGGGGCTACAAACGGTGGGGCGGCGTAACCGATGAAAATGTTGCTCCTACGATGTGGCAGAACATCAGGTACTTTCTTAATTACCAGGTTAATTTCATGTATTGGCGTTATTTTATGTGGAATTTTTCGGGTCGCCAGAATGATATTCAGGGTGACGGCGGGATAATGCGGGGAAACTGGATAACCGGCATTCCGTTTATCGATAATCACATACTTGGGTTGGGCAGCCAGAAAGATATTGCGCCTGTTGTAGCGGACAACAAAGGCCGGAATACTTATTTTATGTTACCGTTGTTGCTTGGTTTTTTGGGGATTTTTTATCAATTGAGCCGGAAAAAGTACGGGGTGCAAGGATTTTTTGTGATTCTCGCCCTCTTTTTTATGACGGGGCCGGCCATTGTTTTCTACATCAACCAAACTCCGTATGAGCCCCGTGAGCGGGATTACGCTTACGTCGGGTCTTTCTATGCGTTTTGTATATGGATGGGTCTGGGTGTTGCAGGAGTGTGCGAATTGCTTGGAAAATTCCGGAAAGATAAGAAAATGGCAACGATAACTGCCGTGCTTGCAAGTTTGGTCATTCCCGTATGGATGGGTGTTCAGAATTGGGATGACCACGACCGTTCGGGGCGGACCATTGCCCGCGACATGGCCATGAATTTCCTGAATTGCGTTGAACCCGGCGGAATAATCTTCACCTTTGGCGATAACGATACCTATCCGTTGTGGTACGTGCAAGAGGTGGAAGGATTCAGAACCGACGTGCGGGTGGCTAACCTCGCGTTTTTGACAACCGACTGGTATGTCGACCAGATGCGTCGTCGGGCTTATGCGTCCGGCGCGTTGCCCATCACGTGGGCAAAACAGCAATACTCGGGCGATGCCGCAACACACGCTTACGTGATTTCCAGGCAACAAATCGAAAACGCGTTGAAAAAAAGCAATGTTCCCCGCGCCAATTACGGTTTATATTACGATACCGAAAGTTTCAAGGACACCCTTTCGCTCAATCGGGTATTGGACAACATAAAAAACGGGACATCCGCACCGGTAAACCCTTTTATCAAAAATGCCCCGGTAATTCCGGCTTCGGTGTTGTCGCTCGATATCGATTCGGCCCATGTCGATTGGCGCGGCATGAACGCGAAACCTACAGACAAGATGCACATCAACCTCGAAAACAAAGACCTGCTCAACAGGAGCGAACTGATGATGCTGGAACTCGTGAATAGCATAAATGACGGCAATTGGGGCCGCCCGGCGTATTTCGCCGTCACAGTTGATCCTGATCTTTTTATGAATCTGCAAGATCATTTCTCGTTGGAAGGAATTGCTTACCGCCTTACTCCCGGCCAACCCTCGCAGCCCGTCAATACATCGGTTGCCTACGATAACTTCATGCATAAATTCAGGTGGGGAGGAATCGATAAAGACGCGACGGTTTACCTGGATGAGAAAAACCGGGGCATGATTACCATTTTACGGACGTATGCCGTCTACCTTGTCGATTCGTTGATATCGGAAGGGAAAAACGATAAGGCGTCCGATGTTCTTGACAAGTGTGCTGCCTTGATGCCGGCACAGGCTGTTCCCTACGGGATGGAAGGCATCTCAATGGCAAATGCCTATTACCGGTTGAATGAGGGAGACAAAGCCTCATCGTTGCTGGAATCCATAGACTCCCGGCTCAAACAGGATTTGTACTGGTTCCGCCGACTCAACGCGCAACAGATTACCGATTCCGTATACGATGTTTACAATAATTTAAACCAACTGCTTGCGGTTACTTCGATATGCCTGGAATACGATCCGGCCCGATATTCGGCCAATGTCGGGTTGTTGTTGGATATGGCCCGTTTTTTTTATGTTTCGGGATTATCCCGTTTGGGAGATTTCATTTTGCAGGAGTCGATCCATGCGGCATTAAGGGCATATTGCACCCAAACGTCTTCCGGAACGCCACTTCGACCGTATCCCGGTAACGATTCGCTGGAGAGGGATGCGGTGAATAGAATAGTGGAAATGATGAAGAAATACAGTCCGGATCTGGCGGAGAAGTATGTGGAGCCGTAAGTGTTGCCTGAACGCTACCTGCCGGAATTCCCGAGTTTTTTATTTGGCTTCCCTCCCTTATGTCCGGGCAAAATCAAGTTCAGGACCACACCGACCATAGCCGCTAACCCGATGCCGGCAAAGGTAAAATCGCCTATCTTGAAAATAGCACCGCCGATCCCCGTAGTCAGGACGAGCGAGACAATAATCAGGTTGCGCGTAACGCTCATGTCGGTTTTGTTGGCGATCATATTGTTAACACCGGTAGCTGCAATCATGCCGAAAAGCAACAGCATAATTCCTCCCAGCACTGCGTCGGGTATGGTTTTAAGGAAGAAGCTTACTTTCCCTATTAACGAAAAAACAATGCCCGTCACCGCCGCAATGCGGATCACTACCGGATCGGTCACTTTGGTCAGCACCATCGCACCGGTAACTTCCGAATAGGTGGTAACCGGAGGCCCTCCGATAAGCCCGGCTATGCTGCACGCAATACCGTCACCCAACATCGTTCGGTGAAGTCCCGGCTTTTTTACGAAATCTTTTCCCGCTACCTGGCTCACGGCATACACGTCGCCAACATGTTCAATAACCGGAGCAATGGCTACCGGAGCCATAAACAGGATGGCTTGCCACGAAAACCGGGGGGTGACAAACTGCGGCAGACCGAACCAGGGAGCTTCAATGACGGGTGTAAAATCGATCTTCCCCATAAGAACGGCAGCAATGTAACCCACAATGATCCCGCTGAAAATAGGAATCAGCTTCAGCAACCCTTTGGCAAACATGCTCACGATAATGGCCGTTACAAGCGCAATAATGGCCAGCAGCCAGTTTTCGGAGGCCATGTTCACACCCGTTCCGGAAAGCGACAAGCCGATAAGCATGATAACCGGACCAATGACTACGGGTGGGAACAACCGCCGGATAACTTTTATCCCCTGCCACTTGACGAGCACACTCATCAGAAAATAAACAGCGCCTACGGCCACCAGTCCC
>JBGZJM010000229.1:0-5115 GCA_041848845.1 Petrimonas sp.
AGGGTCTGCCCCTGCACGGCGATCTCGGCCCGGTAGGCGAGGCTGCCCGCCTGAAGGTCGTCCGCAAGCGGCGGCAGCGCGGTGGTCGCCACGACCGCCTCCGGCTTCTTATAGGTTACCTTGGAAATATCCTGCGTCATCTCCTGCAGCCGCTGCATCACTTCGGGCTTGCCTCCCTCCTGATAGCGACCGCCGAGATACTTGGCCAGAAATTTTTCCACGGCCACCCACATGGCCATGTTGTTTACCGGCTTATGGAAGCCGTGTCCTTCATCCTCGGCAAGAATATACTCCACATCTTTTTGGTTGTCGCGCATCGCCACCACGATCTGGTCGCTTTCCGCCTGCTTCACCCTCGGATCGTTGGCGCCCTGCACAATGAGCAACGGCTTCACGATGTTGTTCACATGGAAGAGCGGACTGGCATCACGCAGCAGTTTTTTGCCCTCCTCGGTGTCGGGGTCTCCCACCATCTCGTAGAGGCTTTTGCGGGCTGCTTCCCAATAGGCGGGGATGGACTCCATCAGCGTAAACAGGTTGCTCGGCCCCACGATATCCACGCCGCAGGCATACAGGTCGGGCGTGAAGGCCAGGCCGGCAAGGGTGGCATATCCGCCGTAACTGCCGCCCATGATGGCCACGCGGTTCTTATCGGCAATACCCTGTTCGATCAGGTAACGAACGCCCCAGGTAATATCGTCCTGCATCAGCTTGCCCCACTGTTTGTCGCCGGCATTGAGAAACGCTTTTCCGTATCCTCCGCTGGCACGGAAGTTGGGCTGCAACACGGCATAGCCTCTGTTGCAGAGCATCTGTACATACGAATCATACCCCCAGGTGTCGCGCGGACCTTTCGGCCCTCCGTGGGGCATGACAACCAACGGCAGGTTTTTCGCCTCCAAGCCGTGGGGCGTGCTCAGGTAAGCGGGAATCTCGAGCCCGTCGCTGCTCTTGTAGCTGATGGGGGTCATCGCCACCAGGTATTTTTCATACTGCTTCAGTTTGGGACGGGGCGTATACTGATGGATCAACTCCCGGGTCTCGGTGTTGAAATAATAGGTATCGCTCACATATTTATCGCCGCTCAGGGTGATCAACAGTTGCTTGTAATCGTCCGTCATGCTCGAAAAACCGATCTCTCTGCCGGGGAACTGCTGTTTCAGGAAGTTGTAATTCTCTTCCCATTTTTTGTTTTTCCACAATATCTCAGGCTCCTTGTCATAAATATAGGCGGTATAGACCATCTCGCGGGTATGTTTATCGAAGAACGCTCCTCCGAAGTCGACCCTGTTTTTGGGATCGCTCTCCACTTTTTCGATCTCGAGCGAAACGGGATCCATCAGGTAGAGCGTGCTGAGATTCACATCGCCTTTGTTGGAGACGAGATACATTTTGCTGTTATCCTTGTTCCACGCCGCCACATAGGCGCTCTCCTGAAGGTTCGTTTCGTATATTCTGGTAAAAGAGTTGTCTTTTCCTACCCGGAGAATTTCCGAAAAACCGTCTTCGTTGGTTCTGTATGCCAAGCGGACATTTTCGTCCCAGTCGAAATCCCACCCCATAATCCGGTAGTTGTTCTCATAGAGAAGCGTCAGCTCGCCGGTGGAGATATCGAGCCGGTAGAGGTCGTGCCATGCCTTGTCGCGATCGTTGATGCCGATCCAGAGGATATTCGGGTTCTTCTCGCTCACTTCGTAGATCTGCACGCGCACATCCTTCATCGGACTGAGGTTTCTCGACACGGGCACGCCTGTTTCGGGATCGGCCGGCGCCTGTGGCTCAACGGCATAGATATTGTAGTTCTCATCACCCTTATGGTCTTTCACATAGAGGATATATTTGCCGTCTTTCGTCCAGAAATAACCGCCGAGCGGACGATCGTTGTCGGTCAACGGGCGCGACTCCTCGAACTTGTCATCGAACTTCTTCACCCAGATATTGATAATTCCCTTATACTCTTTCATGAAAGAGATCCACTTGCCGTCGGGGCTCAGTTTGCCTCCGCTGATTTCGGGCGTGTCGAAAAACACCTCCCTGTCGATCAGGGGAACATCGGGAAGCACTTCCCGTTTTTGCGCCTGCATCGGTTGCATAGTCATAAGCATCAAAAATGAAAATAAAAGAAAAGTTGCACGTTTCATAACATATGTTTTTTTTAATAGCGTTATTTCACCAGAGCGTGTTTCTCCACAAAATCGTCCAACACCTCTTCCAGGGTGGGAGTACCTATCTCCTGCAGATCGTAGGAAACACGAACGGTCGGTTTGTTGATCTGGATCAACCGGTTCAGGTCGATGGGTGTACCGATGACAACCGTATCGCAATCCGCACGGTTAATGGTTGTTTCCAGGTCCTTCAGTTGCCGGTCGCTGTACCCCATGGCCGGCAGGATGGTGCCGATATGGGGATAGGCAGCAAACGTACTTGCCAATTCACCCACGATATAGGGACGGGGATCCACCTCTTCGGCACATCCGTATTTCCGGGCCGCAACAGTACCGGCACCGATTTTCATCTCGCCGTGCGTCAATGTCGGCCCATCTTCGACAATCAGGCAACGCTTTCCCCGTATTAATCCGGGGTTATCCGCTTGAACGGGACTGGCCGCGTCGATCACTATGGCTGCCGGATTTGCCCCGGCAATGTTCTCACGAACGGTCCGGATACCTTCCGGAGAGGCCGTATCCATCTTATTGATGACCACCACGTCGGCAAGCCGTAAATTCACTTCCCCGGGGTAATAGTTCACTTCTGCTCCGGCACGGTGCGGGTCGGCCACGGTGATGGTCAGATCGGGTTTAAAAAACGGGAAGTCGTTGTTCCCGCCGTCCCACAAAATCACGTCGCAACCATCGGGGTCTTCCTCAGCCTGCCGTAAAATCCTTTCGTAATCGACGCCGGCATAAATAACGTTACCCCTGACCACGTGGGGTTCATATTCCTCCATTTCTTCGACGGTGCATTTGTGCTTTTTCAAATCTTCCACCGTGGCAAATCGTTGCACAGCCTGGGCCGCCAAGTCACCGTACGGCATCGGATGGCGTACGGTGATCACTTTTAACCCACGCTTTATCAGGTTTTCCACTACAGCTCTAGAAGTCTGAGACTTACCGCACCCCGTGCGTGTAGCAACAACAGCTATCACAGGCTTTGTACTCGTAAGCATGGTTTCATTCGGCCCCAGCAGGATAAAGTTCGCTCCTGCCGCGTTTACCACCGCGCTCAAGCGCATCAGTTTCGGATAAGGCACGTCGCTATATGAAAAAATACAGTCGTGTATATTTTTCTCTTTGATCAACGTCGGCAATTCGGATTCCAGCACAATGGGGATTCCTTCGGGATAAAGTTCTTTTCCCGCGAGAACGGCAGGATAAACCCTTCCGTCGATATACGGAATCTGTGCTGCCGTAAAAGCAACCACACGGTAATCCCTGTTCTCCCTGAAGAATGTGTTGAAGTTATGGAAGTCCCTTCCGGCGGCTCCAAGGATAATGGCATTTCTTTTCATAACAATGAAGATTAAATGAGTTAATTCTCCGAAACAAAGGTATAACAATTTTATCAAAAAGATAATCGTCCTATTTGTTTTTTTCAAAACGACAACTCATGCCTGACATACTGAAAGCTTCCGATTGTAAAAATACATGCGCCTAAAAAACGGGATAACTTAAATTTCACTATTTTTGTGTTTTAAATCAAATCTTACGTATTATGTCTACGAGCAAACTCACCTTAAACGTTCAATCGGAAACCGGAAAGCTGGAAGCGGTAATGTTGCACTATCCGGGGCCCGAAGTGGAAAACATGACACCCAAAAATGCTCAGCGGGCGCTCTACAGCGACATCCTCAACCTCTCCATCGCACAAAAAGAATATGCCCAGTTAAAAGGTGTACTGGAAAAGACTTCTTTAGTATATAAAGTTTCCGACCTGTTGGAAAAAGTGCTGGAAATTCCCGGACAACGATTATCGTTGCTTCAAAAAATCTGTGTGACGGAACAGGTGGAAGATTATTTCGATTATCTCCTGGAGTTATCCTCATCCCAGTTAACAAAAATACTGATTGAAGGGCTTCCGATGCAGGTAAGGACCCTGACCGACTTTCTGAAAGAAGAGTATTATGCGTTGCAGCCCTTATACAATTTTTATTTTACGCGCGACACATCGGTAACCATTGGCAACACCTCGTTGGTTTGCAAGATGGCCAATGCGGTGCGCATGAGGGAGTCGTTTATCATGGATGCGATCTTCAACAGCGGGCTGTTTTTCAACGGCAAGACAACCAACATGTATGATGCTTCACAAAACAACCCCTCCGTGAAAATAGAGGGCGGCGACGTATTGGTCGCGCGTGAGGATGTGTTGTTAATCGGTAGCGGAGCGCGTACCAGTCCGCAGGCCATCGACCTGTTGATTCAGGAACTGTGCAGGGAAAAGCTCAGCAAAAGACATGTTATTGTTCAACAATTACCGGAAACACCCGAATCGTTTATCCATTTGGACATGGTCTTCACCTTTCTGGACAAAAACACCGCCATGGTTTATAAACCCCTGATATTAAACAGCAATCCCTACAAAACCGTACACATCCAGATCGAAAACGGGAAAGTGGTTAAAATCGCACCCGTGAACAATATCCCGGCGGCACTGAAAAAACTGGGCATGGAGGTCGAACCGGTCATTTGCGGTGGAAGGGCCGACGACTGGGACCAGGAGCGGGAACAATGGCACAGCGGAGCCAACTTTCTGGCCGTGGCACCCGGCCAAGTCCTCTCGTATGCCCGAAACATTAACACGCTGGAAGAATTGAACAAAAAGGGATTTGAAATTGTGCGGGCCGACGATGTGATAAACGGAAGATTCGATATGGAAACGTCCGTGAAATGCGTGGTTACACTCGATGGATCCGAACTTCCGCGTGGAGGCGGAGGGCCGAGATGCATGACCATGCCGTTAAGGAGGCAGTAAGCTACAACAGTTCTTTTATCTCCTCGAGTGTTTTCACGGTGTAAGTAGGTTCAAACCCGTCGGGCGAAAGACCGGCCGGATTAAACCAGAGTTGTGCGATACGGCTCTTTTGGGCTCCCGCGATATCGGCCTCCCAGCTGTCGCCGA
>JBGZJM010000230.1:0-4763 GCA_041848845.1 Petrimonas sp.
AGGAGAGAGCGTCCGGCAAGCAGTTGAAAAACTGGGAATGCGCGGTTTTGACGTAGGGTTGGAAATGTCCGGATCTCCCGCCGCATTCCGGGAAATGATCGACAACATGTACAACGGTTCGAAAATATCGTTGCTGGGTATTTTGCCCAACAACACCACGGTCGACTGGAACAAGATCATCTTTAAAGCACTTACGCTGAAAGGAATTTACGGCCGCGAGATGTGGGAAACCTGGTACCAGATGGAGCAGATGCTTATTTCCGGAATCGACCTGACTCCCGTTATCACCCATCGTTTTTCCATCGATGAATACCGGAAAGGGTTCGAAGTGATGGAAAGCGGGCAGTGTGGAAAAGTGATCCTCAACTGGGATTAGCATTTTCAGACCGCATCGGCAGACGGCTTGCGTTCGGTCAGGGTTAGTATCCGGAAGTTCCTGTCCAGTTCCAGTTGAACGATATACCCTGAAACGGTTTTCTGTTGTCCGCCGTCCACATACGACTTTTGAACGGGGACATTCACCTTGTAATGTTCAATCTCCGTTTTCTCGTATGCCACTGCGGCCGTATTCGGTAAAAACCTAACGGTTGGAGCCTGCGTTCTCGCCCCGGAGACGATCAGGTCTCCGACTATTCTTTCACGTTGACCTCCACCGGAGTTGAAGAACCGGAAAACGACCGGAGCCATATATTGGGTTATTTGCTTGGCATTAAGAGCGGACAATGCCGTAAAGAACCCGTCAACGGTAAGCCGGATACTGTCCAGATCGCTTTGCGTGACCGGATACGATTGAAACAACATATCGTATCTTTCCTGCGCGTTGCCGAAATAGTCGCCCGGCAGTTCTCCGCTTTGCGACGCGACCATATAGTCGGAATAACTTTCGGCGGTATTGTCGTTCAAGGCAGCCATCCAGGCAAGCGAATCCAGCTTTTTTTTCACCAACGGAGTGTACGGGCTTTCCGGATATTGCGTCAGGAAGTCCCGCAGTTCCGCCCTGTTTTCCGAAGATTGCAATGTTCCCCAGGTCTCTGCTTCGTTTTCTTTGAGCTTCACCAGGTTTTCTTCAGCCAGGGAGTAGTATTTTCCTTTCGGAAATGCCTGCATGTAGGCCAGATAACCGCTTACCCTGTTTTCTTTCACAGCCGTGTCCCATTGCAACCTGTCTAAATTTCCTTTTCTTATCGTCTCTCCGTAATAAAAGAACCCGGCAACCAGGAATATTCCCAACAGGAGCACCCCCAAAAAAAGGCGGCTTTTATTCTTTCGCGGCCCTGTGTCTTGCCCCCCTTCACCTTCGGGGACATCCACTTCATATTCCTTTTCTATCTTATCTTTGCAATCGTTACAAAACAATGCTTCTTCCGGTTTACTCTTTCCGCAAAGCGGGCAAAATTGGGCCATAGTTGTTCCGTTTTATTCAGGCAAAGATAAAAAATGCACGGCAATAAAGATAAAAAAACGGCCTGTTTTTGCAAAGAGCATCAAAGTTCGTATATTTGTCCCACCACTGCTAACGGCTTTGTCGCGGATGACGATATGTTGGAAAAAGGGATGGTTTATGAATGGTTCTTACAAAAAAAGAATGCTTGGCTTTAAATATGCTTTTCAAGGTGTCGCTACGCTTTTCCGTGAAACACCCAATGCGGTGATTCACCTGATACTGGCCATATCGGCCATTCTGATGGGGTTCCTGTTTTCGATCTCCGCTATGGAATGGCTGGCAGTAACTGTCGTTATTGGATTGGTATTGGCCCTGGAAGCTGTAAACACCTCCATAGAAACGCTTGCCGACCTTGTTTCAAAAGAACGCAACGCAGCAATTAAAAAGGTGAAGGACCTGGCTGCTGCAGGCGTTTTACTGGCCGCCATGGCTGCATTGGCGGTAGGGGTATTGGTTTTTCTTCCAAAAATTATTGAGTTATTTCAACCCTGATGCCCGATTACACAGCCTACCTGACGGATATACAGGAAGTTTCAGCCTCGGAGTTGGCTTTAAACGACAAACTTTTCGAGCTGAAAAAGTTGTTGGAGCGGTTGTCGAGGGAATTAACGTCCGAAGAGTCCGTCCAGTTTCCCAACCTGTTCTCGCGCCTGGTGTTCCTGGCTCAGCAACACCGGATTCCCAACCGGTTGGAGTGGCAACTGCAGCACCTGCGCGTTCGTGCGAAAGAAATCCGGGAAAAGAAAGAAGAACTGGCAGAGGCCAAATACCGGCAACACGAAAGGATACTGATCAATTTTCTGGAACTTCTCTCCGGTAAGACGGCAAGTGAAGATGAGGGCTTCAATCTTTCGCCTCAACCCATCGGCAAAGGACGGACGTTACGCGTTCAGGTCCAGGCGGTCGACAAGGAAAAAGCCGAAATCCGGTGCCTGTTGGAAAAACATCCGGGAGCAACGGTGACTGTCGGAAGCGATGCGTTGAGCAGCCCGGTCGATCATTTTTGGGAAGGGGCGCAGCTCAACCTGATCGATTTCACGGTAGACAAAAACGGCCGTTTACTCCCCAATCTCATCGTATTGGAACCCGATTACCTGATAGACGCCTCCGCCGTCGCGGAATGCTTTCACGATTACTGCGTCACTCCGATGCACTACTTCAGAAACAAGTTCGAAACACCCGAAAACCGGTACTATCTTCTGCTGGGTAACCTGGCAAACTTTTTCCTTGACGAACTGATCTTTTCCCGGCAGCCCGATGAGGTCTCTTTTGACGAAACATTCCTGAAATCGTTCCGGCAGTCGCCTTTCGAATACACAAGCTGCCGCGATATTGCAGCCGACGAAGACTTCCGTGATTTCATGCAAAAAGCGCGTACCCAGTTCGAGAACATCAAACGGGTGATCACCGAAGATTTTCCACGGAGAGGAATTGATCTGCACAAATGTACGCTCGAACCGTCGTTCTTCAGTGAACGCTACGGTTTTCAGGGGCGGCTGGACTTGCTGCACATCAACCAAAAAGCGTACAAGATTGTGGAGCTCAAATCCGGGAAACTCCCCTATCCCGCTTACGACACGGGAAAAATCGCGCTTAACCACGAAGTGCAGGCCGCCGTTTACCGGCTAATGACCGAAAGTGTGTTTGATGTACCGTCGCGCCGGGTGGAAGCGGCCATTTTATACTCCTCCGGAAGCATTCCGGGTACAAACCTCCGTTTTGCCGCCGGATTCCAACAACTGGAGAAAGAGATCATTAACATCAGGAACCTCATTATTGCCAACGAACATGCCATCATAAACGGTAACAATCAAACGGTTGCGCAACTGTTTCAGGTACTTTACGACACCACCGCGACCGCCCGGAAATCCGCGACGTTCTACACGCAACGGATCGAACAATTCAAGTCGGTACTGCAACAATGCACGCCCATGGAATTGAGCTACTTTTACCGCTACATACGTTTTGTTTCACGCGAACTGTACCTGCAAAAAACAGGAGACGTGGAATACGAGTCACCCGCCGGTGTGGCTTCGTTGTGGAACAGCGACTTTACCGAACGCGCGGAAGCACTGGATGTTTTGTACGGCCTGTCCATCGAGTCGATTGACGATTCGGGAAGCGACATGAAAATCGTGTTCCGGAGAAATCATGCCGGAAACGATGTGGTAAACTTCCGTGAGGGAGAGATCTGCATTGTCTATCCCCGGCAGGATGAACAAGACACCGTCCTCAACCGCCAAATACTGAAAGGGGCCCTGGCAGCCCTCTCGCGGGAATTTGTCGAGGTCCGTTTCCGGAACAAGCAACGAAACCGCACGTTTTTCAACGAGAACCCGCTTTGGGCGATCGAGCATGACGCGCTCGACACATCGTACAACAGTATGTATAAGAGCCTGTTTGATTTTCTGAATGCCGAAAAGCAGCAGCGCGATTTACTGTTGGGATTAAGAGCGCCCCAGGCTCCGGAAACCGCCGGGGACAAGTTGCCTTATCCCGAAAGCATCATCCGGAAAGCGATGGCTGCCGAAGACTATTTCCTGATTATCGGCCCGCCGGGAACCGGAAAGACATCCATTTTTGCCCGCCGGCTGATTGAAGAGTTCCACGCGAGAGAAAACGGCAACATCCTGGTATTGGCCTATACCAACCGGGCCGTGGACGAGCTTTGCGAAGCCATAAATGCCGCATTTGGCTGCAAGGATGAAAATTCACGCAACTATATCCGTGTGGGAAGCGAACTTTCGTGCGCCGAAGCGTATCGGGACCGGTTGTTGCAAAACATCTCCGAAAAAGCCAGTAACCGCGAATCGCTGCGGACAACAATCCGGAAGACCCGGATTGTTGTATCCACCCTGGCATCCATAAACGGAAAACCGGAACTTTTCAGCCTCAAGAAGTTCGACGTGGCCATTATCGATGAGGCGTCGCAGATCCTGGAGCCGCAAATTATCGGGTTGTTGCCCCGTTTCGACAAGGTCATCATGATTGGCGACCACCACCAGCTGCCCGCCATTGTCTTGCAGAAAAAACAGGTTGCCGCCATTCACGAGCCGGAACTTACCGGAGCAGGGATCACCAGTTGTGCCCATTCCCTTTTTGAACGCTTGCTGCGCAACTGCGTCCGTAACAACTGGACACACGCCTACGCCCAGCTCACCATCCAGGGCAGGATGCACGAGCAAATCGCGGCATTCCCCTCCGCCCACTTTTACCCGCAAGCCCTTTTGTCCGCCAAGGAGTGGCAGGCTCAACCGTGGAGATCATCCTTCCCCGAAACCGGCAATGTCTTTTCACGGCAGGTATCGAAAAGCCGAAT
>JBGZJM010000231.1:0-7163 GCA_041848845.1 Petrimonas sp.
AAGACAACGCGGGATTTCCGTAGCCACTTCCGTGATGGGGTTTGAGTACGGCCATTATAAGATCAATATTCTCGATACACCCGGGCACCAGGATTTTGCAGAAGACACCTACCGTACACTGACGGCTGTGGACAGCGTAATTGTGGTGGTAGATATCGCCAAGGGCGTGGAAGCGCAAACCCGCAAGCTGATGGAGGTGTGCCGGATGCGTCATACGCCGGTGATGATCTTTGTGAACAAGCTGGATCGTGAGGGAAAAGATCCGTTCGAGATTCTGGATGAACTGGAAGAAGAGCTCCGGGTTGCGGTACGGCCGTTGAGCTGGCCGATCGATATGGGGGAACGTTTCAAAGGAGTGTACAACCTCTACCGGAACAGTCTCGACTTGTATCAGCCTAGCAAACAGATTGTTACGGAATCCGTGCACTTGGATATCCAATCGCCGGAAGTGGAGAAGCATATCGGGGCAAAGCTGTCGGAAAAGTTGCGAAGCGATGTGGAGCTTATATCGGAGGTGTATCCCGGATTTGACCGGGAAGAGTACCTTGCCGGAAAACTGGCGCCTGTCTTCTTTGGTTCGGCACTCAACAATTTCGGGGTAAAAGAGCTGCTCGACTGTTTTGTGGAAATTGCCCCGTCACCGCGGGCCGTACAGACCGAAGAACGTGTGGTGGACCCCTACGAAGAGTCCTTTTCCGGGTTTGTCTTTAAGATACATGCCAATATGGATCCCAATCACCGGTCGTGCGTCGCTTTTGTGAAGGTCTGTTCGGGCAGGTTCGAACGCAACGTCAATTACAGGCATGTGCGCTACAACCGGATGATGAAGTTTTCATCGCCAACGGCCTTCATGGCTCAGAAAAAAGAGATCCTGGACGAAGCTTTTGCAGGGGATATCGTGGGCTTGCCCGACAACGGAAACTTTAAAATCGGCGATACCCTCACTGCGGGTGAAGAATTGCATTTTAAGGGTTTGCCCAACTTCTCGCCGGAGATGTTCAAGTACATCGAAAATGCCGACCCGATGAAGTCGAAACAACTGCAGAAAGGGGTGGAGCAACTGATGGACGAAGGGGTGGCACAGCTCTTCACCAACCCGTTTAACGGCCGCAAAATCATCGGAACCGTCGGACAGCTTCAGTTTGAAGTAATCCAATACCGCCTTCTGCACGAGTACGGTGCGCAATGCCGCTGGGAACCCGTTAACCTTTATAAGGCGTGCTGGATAGAAAGTGACGACGCGGCGCAACTGGAAGATTTCAAAAAGCGTAAGTATCAGTACATGGCTAAAGACAAAGAGGGTAGGGATGTGTTCCTGGCCGAATCGAACTACCTGTTGATGATGGCGCAGCAAGACTTTAAAAACATTACATTCCATTTCAATTCCGAGTTCTGATGAACATTTCCAGGATTCACCTTGTTCTATTTATATAGTATTATCCGAAAAAAACAGAATTATGGCAGAATTAACCTGGAAAGGCCGCTGGAATCAGTTGAAAGGTAAAGTGAAACAGCAATGGGCCGATTTAACCGACGACGACCTACTGTACATCGAAGGTAAAGAAGACGAGCTCCTCGGACGGTTGCAGGAAAAGACCGGAAAAACCAAAGAAGAACTATCGCTTTGGCTGGATCAGCAAATGGAGGAGCTGATATAGCCTTTATTCCGTAATGCCCATGCTTTTCATCAGGAAAGAGGCGTTCATGGTGCGCGCAATCCCCTGCCGGAGCTTGTAATCGAAAGAGAGGAGGTCGTTTTCAATTTTTGCGTCGAAGTGAAAGTTTTCGATCTCCTGCGGAAATTCATTCTCCAATTCTCCCAAAGCTAAATCGTGTGTGGCGATGATGCCGTTCCCGCCCAGCTTCACCAGCCGTTTCATCAGCTGGAAGGAACCCTTTTGCTTGTCCTGGGAATTGGTGCCTTTCAGTATCTCGTCCAGGATGATGAACAGGTCGTGTTCTCCCGATTCCAACTGTTCGATAATCATTTTCAACCGTTTGAGCTCGGCGAAGAAATAGGATTCGTTGTTCACCAGGGAATCGGCTGTGCGCAGGTTGGTCAATAACCGACCCGGACGATAACTCATGGATTCGGCACAAACAGGCAGGCCGGCTCCTGCCAGCACGTAATTTACGCCGACGGTGCGCAAATAAGTGCTTTTTCCGGCCATGTTGGCTCCGGTAACAATCATGAAAAACGGTTTATGAACGATGTTTATGTCGTTACGCACGCATTTGTCGCGAGGGATGAGCGGATGCCCCAGTTTTCTCGCCCGGAAAGGGACGGATTCCTCAAACGTGGGAAACACATAATCGGGGTTGTTTGCGGCAAATGTGCCCATGGATACCAGCGCATCCGCCTGTGCCAGTGTGGAGAACCATTTTTCGATCTCCGCGGCATGGCGCTGCATCCATTGCTCTATCTTCAGGGCGTAAACGACATTCCACAAAAAAAGAGGATTCAGGAGAAGAAAAACGGGTACGGCAAAAGCCAGGTCAAGGTTCCGGCTGTATTGTGCCAGTTGCTTGATGGCGGCTGACGCGCTTTGCCCCTCGTTCCTTATCGACTGTTGCAGCGACTGCAGCTCTACGCTTTCGAAGCCGGTCGTTTCCATCAATTTCAACAGGCCTGCATACGATTCCAGCACTTTTGCCTTATTGTCGAACAAAGACCGGATCCGTTTCACCTGCTTCATGGGAATAACCGAAACCATCAATGTCGTAAAATACAACAAGGTGATTGCCGCTCCGCTTGTCAGCCCGGCCAGCACCAGTGCAATGCCCAGGACGTATAAAGCGGGAACAACCCGGGTGGCAATTTTCCATAACGAAGGCCGGGAAAACAGTTCCTGTTCCCTGCAAAGCCGTTTGATGGAACGATTATCGAATAACTTATCGTCCGATAACATCCCGATTGTCCTGAAGCTGAGGCAAAAATCTTCTTTCTCCGAAAGCTCTTTCACGGCAAGTTGCCTTGCGCGGATGCCCCCGCTGTCCTTAAGCGGACTTGCTACCATCCCGGCAAGAGCCTCTTTCCCCATGGTAAGGCTGGTCCGGTTGAGCATTTGAAAAACAGACCTTTCCCCAAAAATATCCAAATCGAAGCTGAAGCTGTGAGTGGGGTCCACGTGCTTCGGTGCGCCGTCGAAAGGCGAGAAATCGTATGCAAAGGCCTGGAGTTCGTTCCCGGCTATCCGGGCCAGCACCTCCGATTTGGCCTTTTTAAACAGTAAATTCTTATGCCTGGCCAGCAAGGCCAAGAAACAAGCTCCGGTTGCCACGGCAAAGAAAACAGCCGGCAGGCTATTTTGATGAAAAAAATAGATGAGCGCTGAACCGGTCAAAAAGACAAAGAGCCGGAGAAGACTGTTCGCGTTGAGTTGTTTCTTATACTTGGCAGTGGCGTCGAGCTGATTTTCGGCAAGCTCACGGTACTTGGCTATTCTTTCGGTAACAGGCATTAATCGGCGTTTTGTTCGGTTGAGTTGGCCAGATGGACGGTCATTTGACGGAAAGGAATAACCAGGCCGCGCGTGTTGGTTTCTTTATATACCTCCTCATTCAGGTCGTGGGTAACACTCCAGTAGTCGTTCGAATTCACCCAGACGCGCAGGGTGAAGTCTATGGAGTCTTCGTTCATCTTGGTCATCCGCGCGAACGGCTCGGGCGTTTTTAACACCAACGGATGGTTGTCGGCAATCTCCAACAACATCTTTTTCACCACTTCCACATCGGTGCCGTATTCGATGCTTGCTGTGATATCTATCCGCCGGGTGGTCTGTGTGTTGTAATTGATAATGTTTCCGGTCGACAACGGCCCGTTGGGTATGTAAATGGTCTTGTTGTCAAACGTGGTAAGTGTCGTATAAAGAATGCCGATGCTCTGAACGGTTCCCGCCAGGTTCTGCGCTTCAATGTAGTCGCCGCCTCTGAAAGGCTTGTTGAAGAGCAGCATCACGCCTCCGGCAAAGTTGGCCAGGTTGTCTTTTACCGCCAAACCGATAGCCAGTCCGGCCGATGCAATCAATGCCGCCAGGGAGACGGTCTGTGTTCCGACTACGTTTATGATCAACATGACGAGCAGTACGAAGAGAAAGATATCGAGCAGGCTCTTTAGAAAACCTTTCAGGGCGATATCCATTTGCCTTCTCGACATGATCCGGTCTGCCAGCTTCCGGATTTTCCCGATTATCCATTTCCCCACGAAAAAGATGAGGAGAGCTACCGCAAGTTTGCCCAGGAAATCGATTCCCCACGTGAGGGATTGTTGTCCTAACTCCTCAAAGCGGCCATCCTTGATCATCTCGGCCACTTTTCCTCCGGTTTTTACTACTGCAGAATCGGCAGATACAAAAGTATTTAATAACATAGTTTATTTCTTTTAAATGCAATTGAGAGCGCAAAGTTACAAAAAATGAGCTAATTTTGCCGTTCATTTGATCGGATAGTGCAATGAAACCTATTTTGAATTTTCTCTTGCTGCTGTTTTGCAGTTTTTCAATATCGGCACAGACCGATACCTATAACGGATGGATCGACAAATCGGCAAAGTTTATCGAAAATAACCGGCTCGACAGCGCCGCCGTTGCCTTGCAAAAAGCCATGAGGCTGGATCCGGATAACGAAAACAATGCCGTGCTCCTGTTGAATCTGGGAATCCTGCAACGTCAGCTCAGGCAGACCGATGACGCTTATATTTCATTCACGGCATCTCTTGGGAACAACCCCGATCCGGTGTTGGTGCTGCATAACCGGGCCTCCCTTTTGTGCGACCTGGGCCGCTTTGATGAGGCGATGGAGGATTACAACTCCATTATTGATAAACAACCGGCAGACGTGGAAGCCTATTACCGCCGGGGATTGCTGT
Organism: Petrimonas sp.; assembly: GCA_041848845.1. GTDB lineage: Bacteria > Bacteroidota > Bacteroidia > Bacteroidales > Dysgonomonadaceae > Petrimonas. The sequence goes on from JBGZJM010000231.1 coordinate 4,868, forward strand.
TCCTGGAAAAAAACGACCGGAAAAGTGCCGAAACCGATTTCAGAACCTGTGAAAGCACGGATCCCGGCAGCCTGTTTACCAAACTCAGCAAGGCGTTGATATTCAAGCTGGATGATAACTGGGCAGAGGCCGAGAAAATGTATACCGATATCATCAACACCACCGCAAAACCCAATCCGGCGTATTACCTTAACAGGGCCGAATGTTACGTGAATACCGGCCGGTTCTCGAAAGCCGCCGCAGACCTTCACGCTGTCGAAGGCGACGAAAGGGAAAATCCCTATTTTTATCTCTTACGCGGCCGGCTTCGGCTGGATCAGTTTGACAAGTTTGCCGCCAGAGCCGATTTCGAAAAGGCAAAGGAGTTGGGATACGATGCGGAACTGGCCGATAAATGGATCGAGAAAGCCAGGTAAATCCTCGTTTTAATATTTTTTAAATTGCCCGGTTGCCTCATTTTAATGAAATAGTGTTACATTTGCAACAATGTTGCATTTGTAAGATTATTGCATTATGACGGTCGAAAATATTTTACGCGATTATCATTTAAAAAGTACAACCTGTCGGAAGTTCATTCTCAATGAGTTGCTTCGCAGCCAGACGGCACTGACCGAACACGAGATAAAAACTTCGTTTCCCGATCTTTTTGATCGTGTCACGTTTTATCGAACGCTCAAAACATTGGAGGACGCCGGTGTTATCCACAAGATTGTCTTGCAGGACAACACAACCAGGTATGCCGTTTCCAGGAAATCCTTCCACGAAGAAGATATTCATTCTCATTTTCATTGCTGCGTTTGCAACGAGGTCTTTTGTATTCAAAGCAAAAGCCGGATAAACATGGAATTGCCGCAAGGGTTTGTTCAACACCGTGTTTCGATGATTGTTGAAGGTGTCTGTGCCGCCTGTAACTGATGAAAAAGATTGTTCTGGCGATGACTCTCGCCTTAAGTTTTTTGTTGTCGTTTTCCCAGACTTACTCCCTGAAAGGTTATGTTTGCGATGCCTTGTCCAAGGAGCCGCTTCCCGGGGCGTCAGTCGTGCTGGGGCCGAATGAGATTTTCGCGGTTTCCGGCAGGGACGGGGGTTTTTCCGTCGATCTGCCCGAAAAAACCCCGTATACCCTGGAGATTCGTTTTACCGGATACGGGTCGCTGACCACGGGCATCATCCTTACTTCCGACACTGTGTTGCACTTTCACCTGGAAACAACGTCCTATTCGTTGAACGAAGTCGTCGTGCGCGGGAAAAGCGGACATGACCGTTTGTCGTCGGCCATCACCGCAAAAGAGATCGACAGGTCCTTTTTCATGAAAAACAATTCGGCCAGCTTTTCGAAATCCTTATCGAAGGTTGCCGGCGTTTCATCGATGGATATCGGGGCAAACGTGTCGAAACCGGTTATCCGCGGATTGGGCTTCAACCGCATAGCGGTGGCAGACAAGGGGGTTGTTCAGCAAAATCAGCAATGGGGAGCCGATCACGGGCTTGACATCGACCAGTACGACGTGGACAGGGTGTTTATCCACAAAGGGCCCCTGTCGCTTTTTTACGGCTCCGATGCCATTGGCGGTGTTATTGAGATCCTTCCGGTGGATGTCCCTTCGGAAAACACGGTTTGGGGGGATGTGTCCCTGATTGCCAAATCGAACAATAACCTGTCGGGAATAACGGCAATGACAAGCGTAAAAAGGGGAGGGTGGTTTTTCCGCGGACGCCTGACGGCACAACGCTTTGCCGATTATCGCGTTCCGGCCGATACGGTTACCTACCTGACCTGGAAACTGCCTCTTTATGGGCGAAGAATGAAAAATACCGCCGGACGGGAGCTGAACGCCGCTTTGTCGGCCAACTACGGCCGGGAAAACATCAGCTCATGGACCCATGTTTCCAATGTTTTCTCCAAGAACGGCTTTTTCCCCGGTTCACACGGTATCCCCGACCTGAAAAGGCTGACCCCCGACGGAAATTCTTTTAACATCGCGTATCCATACAGTACCTCCAATCATTTTAAAATCTCCAACGGGACAGAAATCGGCTGGGACAATTCGTCTTTACACTTCGATATCGGTTTTCAGCAAAATAACCGTGACGAATGGTCGAAGTTCCATACGCATTACGGCAATCAGGCTCCGCCGCAAGTCAGTCCCGACCTGGAATTAAGTTTCTCACTGCAAACATTGTCCGTCAACTCCCGGTTGTCTTTCGGCAAAGACTCGCTCTGGACAAAAACAGCAGGCCTGTCGGCGGAAGTCCAGCGAAACAGGGTGGGCGGATATTCTTTTCTGATGCCTGA
>JBGZJM010000232.1:0-7961 GCA_041848845.1 Petrimonas sp.
CATTTTCTTGAAAGCACGTGTTTTTAACGTAGTTTTGCAACATATTCTATAAGCACAATGCGTAAAAAAGAGAGCGACAAGCTGATCAGCAACCTTTTACAAGAATGGTACGAGCGTCATCGACGAATTCTGCCCTGGAGAGATTCAAAAGACCCGTACGTTGTATGGGTTTCGGAAGTTATTTTGCAACAAACACGGGTAAGTCAGGGACACGACTACTTCCTGCGGTTTATGGAAAAATTCCCGGACATAAAATCGCTGGCCCGGGCACCGGAAGAGGAAGTATTGAAGGCGTGGCAGGGATTGGGATACTATTCTCGGGCAAGAAACCTGCACGCGGCAGCCCGGCAGGTTATGGAAAAGTTTGACGGGGTTTTTCCCTCATCACACAACGATCTTCTTTTGCTCAGGGGCGTGGGAGAATATACGGCCGCAGCTGTTGCATCCATCGCTTTTGGGCTACCCTACCCCGTTGTTGACGGAAACGTTTACCGGGTGTTATCGCGGCTGTTTGCCATTGAGGAACCGATAGACTCCACAAGCGGGAAGAAACTCTTTACCGAAACGGCAACATCCATTCTGGATCCACAAAATCCGGGCAATCACAACCAGGCCATTATGGAGCTGGGCGCACTGATTTGCACGCCCAAGATTCCCAAATGCCAAAACTGTCCCTTGCAGGACGTTTGCCTGGCTTTCGAAAGAAAAAATGTGTCCGATTTTCCCGTCAAAAAAGGAAAAACAATCCCAAAGGTACGCTACTTTAATTATTTTCACATCGAACAAAACGGATATACGTATATTCAGAAAAGGGAGCGCTCAGATATCTGGAAGAATTTATATGAGTTCCCGCTTGTCGAGACGGAGGCACAAAGCGATTTGTTCATGCTGCGGGGCCACCCTAAATTCTCCGCTCTTTTCCAACCTGTTGGCGAAATTTTTCTTCAACACAAACTCCGGCTCAGGCACGTGTTATCGCATCGGATTATCCTCGCCGATTTTTACCGGATTGAACTCGGCGAACAAGAAATGAGCGGCTTGGAGACTAAATTTATCAAAATAACGTCTGCATCCCTATCCGAATATCCCGTATCGCGGCTTATCCATAAATATCTCGAAACAATTTGGCGGTAAAACTTGCCGAATCCAAAATAATCACTAATTTTGTTTTGAATTGATTTATTTAAACCAAATTTTTTAAGCTATGTCGGTAAATAAAGTTATTTTAGTAGGAAATGTAGGGAAAGACCCGGAGATCAAGTATTTTGACAACGACAACGTTAAAGCGAATTTCCCTTTGGCAACCAGTGAGAGAGGATACACGGCAGCAAACGGGACACAGGTTCCCGAACGTACGGAATGGCACAATATTGTTTGTTGGAGAGGATTGGCACAGATTGTCGAAAAATTTGTAAAAAAAGGCACACAGTTGTATATCGAGGGAAAGATCCGTTCACGTTCGTATGACGATCAAAACGGTGTAAAAAGATATATTACCGAAATCTATGCCGATAACTTGGAAATGCTCAACCGCAGAGCCGGATCGGGGGAAGGTACAGGTTTTCAGAACGATAAGCACGACGCTTCCTACAACGATCCGGTAGATCTGAGCGATAATTCTGAAGCAGATGATTTGCCGTTTTAAAAAAACATCGTAATTTTGCAGAGAATGTTTTAATCCCATTTCCCGGATTGGAACATTCTCTTTTGTTTCACTAAATTTTTCCCCATTGGATCCTGATCCTCTTTCGTTTATATATCCTGAAGTACAAGCAGCCGCACTGTCGACGGCCGATTACCTGCTGATCGTACTTACCCTGACACTTACGTTCATCAATTCGATTATTTCCGGTGCTGAAATTGCATTCTTCTCCCTCAACCGGGACGAAACCGAAGCAATCAATACAGACACAGATCCGGCATCCGTACGTGTTTCCCGCTTGCTCCGGAATCCGGAAAAACTGCTGAGCGCTATCGTTATTTCATACAACGCCCTGAACATAACGATCGTCACGCTGCTTTTCCACTTGCTGAACCTTATCCCCTACTTTTCGGGCAGCAACAACAGAATTATTCTCGAGCTCCTGTTTATCATCGCTTTCATACTCCTTTTCGTAGAGATTCTCCCGAAAACTTACGCTTCACAGCAGTCGCTGACTTTTGCCCGCAACCATTCCCTGTTTATTCAAATCCTGGATAAGCTGATGAATCCTTTTTCTTCGTTGTTGGTAAGAACAAGCCATATCTTCAGCAAAAGCGTCATTCGGAAAAGACACGAAATATCAATGGACGATCTGTCCAAGGCGCTTGAAATCACATCGGGTGAAATCACGCAGGAACAGGAAAAAGATATGCTCGAAGGCATTATCCGTTTCAAGGATAAAACGGTGGAGGATATCCTGGTATCACGCAGCGATATGGTGGCTATCGACATCGACACCTCTTTCAGGGATGTCATCCATTTTATCGTGGAAGCCGGTTTTTCGCGTATTCCCGTTTTCGAGGAGAACCCCGATAATATCCGGGGCATTTTATATGTCAAGGACCTGTTGCCTCATCTTACCAAGACGGATACTTTCCGCTGGCAATCCCTGATCCGCCCGGCCTATTTTGTGCCCGGCACAAAACGGATCGACGACCTGCTGGAAGAGTTCCGCGCCAACAAAAACCACATGGCGATTGTGGTGGACGAGTATGGCGGCACCACTGGAATTGTCACCATGGAAGACATTCTGGAGGAAATCGTTGGCGACATCAGCGACGAGTACGACGAAGAAGCAAAACCTTTCTATACCATTGCCCGGGACGGATCCTATATCTTCGAAGGGAAGACCTCCCTTGAAGATTTCATCGAAGTTACCGGTGTTCCGGAAAAAGATTTCGGGAAACTGCTGGAAGACGCCGACACCATTGCGGGATTAATGCTGGAATTAAAAGGGGATTTCCCCAAGCGTAAGGAGCTGGTGGAGTACGGGAAATACGGATTTCAGGCGGAAGAGATGAGTAAACGCCGGATAATGAAGGTGCGGTTTATTCCTCCGAAAGGAGACAGCGACTAAAACCATGCTGCTTCGCAAGGAACATATCGACGAGGAGGGTCTTATCGGCATAGGGAAGATAGCCGGCAACCACCGGGCTCTACTCCACGCGTTGCCTCAAACGCAGCGGAGAGCGGCAGAGGAGTATGTCTCAAAAATGCGTTCGGAAAGAAGGGTTATCGAATGGCTTACTTCCCGGGTTTTGCTGTATGAGCTTCTGGGCGAAGAAAAAATTATCGACAACCGTCCCGACGGAAGGCCCTTCCTGATCGACGGTTCCTACAAGATAAGCATTTCCCACACGAAAGACTACGCGGCAGTTCTGCTGCACAAGCAACATTCCGTCGGGATCGACGTGGAAACCATTTCGGGGCGGGTGAGCAAACTGGCGGATAAGTTTATTTCGGAAAACGAATATATCGATCGCTCACAACAGGTAATCCACCAACTTCTGCACTGGTCGGCGAAAGAAACAATGTTTAAAATAATGGAGGAGAACGAAATCGATTTTAAACAACACCTTCATATTCATCCTTTTCGTCCCGGGGAAAAGGGTGTTTTTCCGGCCAGCGAATCCAAAACGCCCTGGCAAAAAACATTCCAAATTCACTATGAGGTACTGCCGGATGCGGTATTAACCTGGGCGGTGGACAGATAAAGCGATCTCATCGTCATTCAAGGACAGCTTACCCCTATCCACTAAAAAACGGATTACCTTTATCACTTTTTCGGAGGGAAAGCCCGGAATTGACTGCAGCAGGTCGTCCAACCGCTGCGGAGAAGTTGCATCCAAAGACTCGGCAAGAAGCGTTTCAATCCCGTTAAACTCATAATTGGTCAATCCGGTTTCCGTTTTTCGCAAACAGACATCGCAACTGCCGCAATCTTTCGGATTTTTTTCGTCAAAATAAATCAGCAACATCCTGCTGCGGCAAACCCGTTCGTTCTCAGCATAACCGGCCATTGAGGCAATCCTTCTCCCAAACCGCTTCTTACGCTCTTCGTAAACCGATTTGGGAATGGCAACAAACTGCGTATCCTCACGCGAAGTGGTATAAACGATAAAAGGTGTTTTCTTTTGCGGCACGTAATAAATGTAACGGAGCCTGGCCAGGTGAATAAGCGCCTGATAGACTTCTTCACGCGTTTTCCCCAACCGGATGGCCAGCATGGCCTCGTCGATATAGACATCGTCCGAAAAAACGCCGGGATAGTTTCTGAGAATGGTGTGAACCAGTTCGTCATTGTCTTTCGACAAGTTCAACGAATACAGCTCGTCCCGGAAAACCAGAAACCTCAAACGCGAACGGGCATCCACCTCTTCGGTATACTCGATGTACCCGGCCAGTTCAAGAATCTTTAACGCGTGATGCGTCTGGAGGTGGGAGAATTTAAAAACGTGGCAAAATTCGTGCAAGTTAAAATCATAAACGTTATTGATCCCCGACCCGACGGCAATCTGGAAGTAATTGCCCAACGCTTCGTAAACCCTCACGATGAATTCCTTCCGGGGAAAAGAGTCGGAAACCCGCTTCTTAAGCTTGACACTATCTGCTTTCGCATATAAAACAATGGCGTATGAACGCTCACCGTCGCGTCCGGCACGTCCGGCCTCCTGATAATACTCTTCCAGCGAATTGGGCAAGTCCATGTGGATAACCAGCCTCACATCGGGCTTATCGATACCCATTCCAAACGCATTGGTTGAAACAATGACGCGGCATTCACCCGTTTTCCACGCATTTTGCTTGTACACTTTATCTTCGTGCGATAATCCCGCATGGAAAAAATCGGCCGAAATTTTTGATTTTTGTAAAGCCACCGCGATCTCTTTCGTTTCCCGCCGGCTGCGCACGTAAACAATGCCCGAACCCTTTACCGACCGTAAGATATGGATAAGTTCTGCCATCTTGTTCTCGGCCGTGCGAACCACATACGAGAGGTTATCCCGCTCAAAGCCTGTCCGGAAGACATTCTTTTCCCTGAAATGCAACTTCTCCTGGATATCGTCGGCCACTTCGCGTGTGGCCGTGGCCGTAAGCGCCAGCACAGGCACATCCGCCAGGCTGTCGCGAACATCTGCAATTTTCAGGTACGAAGGGCGGAAGTCATAGCCCCACTGCGATATGCAGTGGGATTCATCCACCACAAGCAGACAGATGTTCATGGCCCGGAGTTTGGTCAGAAAAATATCGGAGGAGAGCCTTTCGGGGGAGACGTACAGGAATTTGTAATCGCCGAAGATGCAATTTTCGAGAGCGGTGATGATCTCATCGCGGGACATCCCCGAATAAACGGTCGTGGCTTTAATGCCTTTTTCACGAAGATTGTCGACCTGATCCTTCATTAATGCGATCAGCGGCGTCACCACCAGGCATAACCCATCCCTGGCCAGTACGGGAACCTGAAAGGTGAGCGACTTTCCACCCCCCGTAGGCATCAGCCCGAGCGTATCTTTCCGCTCCCAAACCGACTGAATGATTTCTTCCTGAAGGGGGCGAAACGAACCGTAACCCCAGTATTCCTTCAGGATTCCGTGAAACAATGCCGACTCCATTAATCCATTGTTATTCAAACCTCAAACTACCGAACCCGGAATCCATACCTCAGCTCTACCCCTTGATATCCCTTATCAATAGCTGAGTATACGTATTTCCGCCGTGACGGTTCTCTTCAATGGTATAGCAAACATCCACGGGCTGCTTTCCCTTGATTTTCCTGAAATGGGCATCGGAGCTGAATGCGATGGCTTGTACGGCTTCGGAAACGGTTCTATCCACAAGCTCAAGCTTGATGTGATGAAACCCCCGACCCACCAGCTTGCTGCCTCCGGCATCCAAAACTCCCCGGGTGACAAAGATCGGGTTTTCGTTTTCCGGTCCAAACGGGTTGAACAATGCTAATTCCTGAACAAACCTGGGCGTAATGGCATTCAGGGAAATTTCCGCATCCACCGTTATTTGCGGTTGCATCATTTTACTTTCAATTTCTTCAAAGGAAATCTCGTCGAACCGGCGCTTGAACTCCGGCAGGTTCTCTTCTTTCAGGGTCAGACCGGCGGCGTACGTGTGCCCTCCGAAATTTTCCAGAATATCTTTACAGGCCTCGATGGCTTTGTAAACGTCAAAATTGTTGACGGAGCGCGCCGATCCGGATATCATTCCACCCGATTTGGTAAGAACGATTGCCGGACGATAGTATTTCTCCGTCAGTCTCGAAGCAACAATGCCGATAATGCCTTTGTGCCATGTCTCGTTGTACAAAACGATACTCTTATGTTCAGCAATGTTGAAACGGTTGTCCACAAAATCAACGGCCTCGTCGGTAATCCGCTTGTCCAGCTCGCGGCGGTCCTCGTTGTACTTATCGATGTTGACCGCCTTCTCCCTGGCCTGCGACATATCGCCGGCCAGCATCAGGTCAACAGCCTCCTTGCCGTTCATCATCCTCCCCGAAGCATTGATCCTCGGACCGATTTTAAAGGCAATGTCATTAACCGTAATGGGCTTTTTGCTTAATCCGCAAATCTCGATAATTCCCCGCAATCCGAAGCTTGGATTGGCATTCAACCGTTTCAACCCGAAATGCATCATCACCCGGTTCTCACCCGTGATGGGCACGATATCGGCAGCAATGCTTACCGCCACCAAATCGAGCAACGGCTCGATATCCGAAAACGCCAGGCCGTTACGTATGGAAAAAGCGTGAACCAGTTTGAACCCGACTCCGCAGCCGGAAAGTTCGTTGTATGGATAGATGGAGTCTGCCCGTTTGGCGTCCACGACCGCCACGGCATCCGGCAGTTCCTCATCGGGCATGTGGTGGTCACAAATAATAAAATCGATTCCGTGCTCTTTGGCGTAAGCTACTTTTTTAATTGCTTTTATGCCGCAATCGAGAGAGATAATAAGTTTAACGCCTGTCTCTACGGCATAATCGATTCCCTGAACCGAGATGCCATACCCTTCGTCGTACCTGTCCGGTATATAATAATCAATGTTATTGGTTATCTTCCGTAAAAACTTATAAACCAACGAAACGGCGGTGGTGCCGTCTACATCATAATCTCCGTAGATAAGAATCCGCTCTTTGTTTCCGATTGCCTGTTCGATACGTCTTATTGCCCTTTCCATATCGGGCAGCAAAAAAGGGTCGTGCAAATCGTCGAGGCTCGGATACAAAAACTTTCGGGCTTCTTCCACGCTCGAAATGCCTCGTTTCAGCAACAATTCCGTCAGTACGGGATCAATTTGTATTTCTTTCGTCAGCTCATTTTTTTTATTTTTTTGGTCGGTTGTCAGGGTAAGATAATTCCATTTGTAGGTCATTTATATAGTTTTTTTCTTTCTCCCGGAAACCGGACGCAGTCCGGTAAAAGGCAACCATCCGTTCACACTTGAAACTTTGTTGCCGTGCGAAATTGTATCCGTTTACAATTATCGCGAAATATCAATTTGTAAAGTTAGAAAAAAACTTTTGAAATATCGATATAATTTCGACCGGAATAAAAAAAACCGTTTTTTCTCCTTAACGGATCCCGTGCATCAGTTTTTGCAGTGTTTTGGATAGGATAAACAGCACAACCGACGCCAGTGCCGACATAACCACAAAAATCATGAAAAAATCGAACAGCGCAGTAACCTCAAAACCAAGGAACATTTTAGTCTTTCCCGCTTCGGGATAGAGGGAACTTAACGTTCCGGCAAGTTTATTGGCTGTCGCCATCGATAAGTACCATACGCCCATCAGCAACGAGGCAAAGCGCACAGGGGACAATTTATTGACCATCGACAACCCGATAGGAGAAAGGGTTAGCTCGCCCATGGTATGGATAAAATACAAACCGGCAAGCCAGAGCATGCTCACTTTCGCATCCGGAGCCACATTCTTCACGCCGACAGCAATGAGCAAGTACCCCCGCTC
>JBGZJM010000233.1:0-2989 GCA_041848845.1 Petrimonas sp.
AGAAACGCACCCCGACCCGTACACGGCTTTCGGGGGAAGAATCGAATTTCGGCGGGAAGCGCAAAGGATGCGGGATGTGGCGCAACGGTCGGCCGATGCGGCTGAATTCAGAAGCCATCTGTCCGCTTTTACCGCACGGTTGGAAGACGGACACACATTTATAATCGGCCCAAACGCTACAGCGACAAACCAACCGTGCACGGACAAGTTTTTCCCGATAGTGTTCAAAATCGCGTCCGACGGGCTTTTCATCCACTACGCGAGCAACGAATACACACGCTATACGGGCGATAAACTTTTGGCCTTGAATAAAATACCAACGGACTCGCTGCTAAGGAAGATCAGCACAATTACGCCGACGGAAAACAAATACGGCGCAATGCTCGCTTTGCGCAACAGAATTGCCAATGAATGTTTCGCGGCGGCATTTTTGGCGGAAACGTCGCCTGTCACGCTCACGTTGCAGGACACGGACGGCAACATCCGCGATGTAGATGTTGCTTACAACGAAAATCCCGCATGGAACAAACCGCAATCGGAACTGAAAACCCGCGACGACAACAAATTGCTCTATGGGCAGATGTTGGAAAATAATCCCAACATCGGATATTTTGTTTGGAATGCGATGATCTCGCGCGAAGCCGTTGAAAGCACGCCGCCGTCCAACCCGCAATACCAACGTATGCTCAATTACGTAACCGGTTTGCTGGGGATTGAAAAACAAGACGACGACAACGCGGCCGTGCGCCAAATACCCGAATTGTATCCCGCTTTCAATGCATTGCTTACCGAAATGAAAAAGCAACAATCGGAATATCTCATCATCGACCTGCGCGAAAATACGGGCGGAATGACACCGCTGACCCTTCCGTTGCTTTATATGCTTTATGGCGATAAATATCTCAATTACGAGAGTAATGCCCAATACATCCAACGCATTTCGCCGCTTTTGTTGCAAAAACGGGGCATCACGGCCGACGTCCTATCGGAGAAAACGGGCAACGTGCCGGGCGATTACGAGTTTCGCCGCTTTTTTCAATCGGATGACGGCAAGACCATCGAAGAAAAGCGGAAAGACCCGTCGTTCATCGCGTACCGCAACAATTTCGCGAGAGAATTTACCGGACACCTCAACGGTAAACCGGTTTACGAACCGCGCGTCATTGTGCTTTGTTCGCCCGAAACGTTCAGTGCGGCGTATCATTTCCTGTATTACCTTTCCGAAATCGGCAACGCCACCATTGTCGGCGTACCGCCAAGCCAAGCCGGAAACGCGTTTATGGAAAGCACCTTTTTCGAACTTCCAAACACGCAAACGCGCGGCAGCATATCAAACGCGAAGCAGGTTCTGTTCCCGGGAAACAACGAAAAAGGCAAAATCTTCACGCCCGATTTTCCGATGGCGTGGGCAGATTTCGCCAAGTATAATTTCGATAAAAACGCGGAAATTCTGTATTGTCTGGATTTGATTAAACGGGAAAAAATACACCACGAAATCCCAATGCGATAAAAATCTTCGTCCACGTGATTTTCCCGTTTTTCACACCCTTCGTTCCTATACAGGACAATGCCAAAAACAACACCGAAAAAGCAAACATACAGGAAAAAACCCGTCTGAATGGCAAAAAAGAGCCGTCTCGTTTTGAGACAGCCCCTTCGCTATTTTTTATAACCAATAAACAGTTGTTTTTGTAGTTTTGGCGTAAATAACAACTATCTTCTTTAAAAAACACGGTGAAACCGCGTTTATAACCAAAAAATGATTATTTTTGCAGTTGGAGAGCAATTATATAGTATATGGGAAAACGAGATAAAATACGGCATTGGATAAACGACTTACCTAAAATGGGAAAAAATTTCTTTACGCAAGAGGAAGTAATGGAACATTTTCCCTCCATGAGTATAGCCAATATAAGGAATGCTTTATACAGACAATCCAAAAAAGGCGTGATACAATCTGTATGGCACGGTTTCTACGTGATTGTTTCCCCCGAATACGGATTTAAAGGAGTTGTTCCGCCCACAGAATACATAGACGGATTGATGAAGTATTTGGGTAGAGAATACTACGTGGGGCTGCTCAACGCGGCGGCTTTCCACGGTGCGGCACACCAACAGCCGCAAACTTTTTCGGTAGTAGTAAATACGGACAAGTTGCGGGGAAAGATAAAAAATGGTGTACAAATAAACTTCACGGCCAAAAAAACAATCCCCACGCGCTACCTCCAACAACTGAATACGCGAAACGGCCATATAAATATTTCCACACCGGAATTAACGGCATCGGATTTACTGCTCTATGTGAAAGAAATCGGAGGGATAAACAGAGCATCGACCGTATTGAACGAATTAGCCGAAGTGATGGATTTTCGGCATATAGGACACGATTTTTTCAGCTATTCCAATACTGCCGTCATCCAACGGCTGGGTTATATTTTGGATGAAGTGTTGGAATTTTCGGAGTTGGCCGACACCTTATACCACAAGGCAAAAGATGCGGATGTAAAGTTCCGGAAATATCCGTTAAAAGTCGTAAGCCGGGGAACAGACCTTAGCCATTACGATATAAATGAGAAATGGAAAATAATCATCAACCAAGAAATTGAAATAGACGAATGATACCGTTGTCAGCAATAACCGAATGGACAAACAGCGTTCCTTGGATTGATATGAAACAGGTGGAGCAGGATTTGATAATCTGCCGTGCCCTGGTAGCTATATACAATGATGAGATGCTGTCTTCCCGGTTGGCTTTTCGCGGGGGAACGGCATTGCACAAGCTGTACATGTCGCCCCAACCTCGTTACAGTGAAGATATTGATATGGTACAGATTGCTTCGGAACCTATCAAGCCGACTATTGATCGGCTTCGTGAAGTCTTGTCGTTTTTGGGTATTCCCTCCGTAAAACAAAAGAGAAACAACAACATCCTTGTCTTTAAAATAGACTCTACGGATATCCCCGTAATCGTTTTGCGGCTGAAAGTGGA
>JBGZJM010000234.1:0-2632 GCA_041848845.1 Petrimonas sp.
AAGCGGAGAGGTTATCGATCCCTTTGGATTTCCCGTCGAAAATGCGCAGGTATGTGATAATCTCCATTACCTTTACAGCGCTGTAATTCCGTAGGCCGGTCATGTAATCACGGGCGAAAAACGATGATTTAAGGTTAAGCGCCGACATCACGTTCTGTTCGTTTTTCTGCGGTAACCAAAAACATTCCAACAAATTGCTGAAGTAATTGAACAGAACCGACAGCGTGACAACGCCGGGGTTGTCTTTTTGATTTTTACCGAAATGATCGACTATTGTATTGGCTTTCAGGATATTTTTTTCAGCAATCGCTTTCAACAGCTCAAAGTTGTTGTAATCTTTGCTGATGCCCACGTTTTTTTCTATAAGTTCCAAAGTGACCGTATTGGAGCCTTCGGGAAGGGAAACTTCCAGTTTTTGAAGTTGCTGAATAAGTTTACTGATATCGTTCCCTACAAAATCGGTTATCATCTGAGCCGATTTCTCATCGATTCGGATCTTTCTCCCGGAAAAATAGTTTTTTATAAAAGACGGCACCTGGTTCTCGTACCATCTTTTCGACTCAAACACCACACCTCCGTTTTTCTCAATGTGCTTTATCACAGCCTTTCTTTTATCCACTGTGCCGTGTTTGTAATTGATCACCAGCACCGTGCTTTTCAACGGGTTTTTAACGTAAGCATCCAACAGATCAAACTTATTGAGTTCCTGTGCCTCTTTCACTACAATAAGCTGGTATTCGGCCATCATGGGAAAACGGCGTGCTGCAGCTACAATGGCATTCACATCGGAATCCACCCCGTAAAATGTGAGCAGGTTGAAATCTTTTTCGGTCTCAGTAAGTACTTTCTCCAACAACAGCTCCGTCAGTTGATCTATAAAATAGGCTTCGTCCCCCATCAATAAATAGACGGGGGCAAAATTGCGGCTGGAGATGTCTTTTTTCAGTGAATCGAAGGTAATGTTAGCCATAAACAATGTTTTTACCAGTCAAACCGGAGATGTTTTACCGTTGAACCTCTGTTGATAAGTGTGGTAAGCGATTTGATGCCAATCTTAACGTGTTCTTCCACGAAATTCTCGGTAATGACCTTATCGCTTTTATCGGTCTTTACGCCTGTGGAGATCATGGGTTGGTCAGAAACCAACAACAGGGCACCCGTAGGAATATGGTTGGCAAAGCCGCACGTGAACAATGTTGCCGTTTCCATGTCCACAGCCATTACGCGTAATTTTCGCAGGTAATTTTTGAACTCATCGTCATATTCCCACACGCGGCGATTCGTCGTGTAAACGGTTCCGGTCCAGTAATCACGCCCAAAATCCCGGATATTCGAGGAAACGGCACGCAAGAGGCTAAATGCCGGCAATGAAGGCACTTCGGGCGGAAAGTAGTCGTTTGAGGTACCCTCCCCGCGGATGGCAGCAATGGGCAAAATATAATCACCAAGTTCGTTTTGCGCTTTTATTCCGCCGCATTTTCCCAGAAACAACACCGCCGTGGGAGAAATCGCGCTCAGCAAATCCATGATTGTTGCGGCATTGGCGCTGCCCATGCCAAAATTAATGATGGTAACCCCGTCGGATGATGCGCTGGGCATGTTGGCATCCAGTCCCAGGATAGGAACGTTAAAATGATGGGCAAAAATTTCGACGTATTTTTGAAAATTGGTCAACAAGATAAATTGGGTGAAATCTTCCAATGGGCGCTTTGTATAACGCGGAAGCCAATTTTCAACAATTTCTTGCTTGGTTCTCATATTTGATTTACTTTTGTCTGATCACTTTTCCCGATGAACAAAGATAACATATGTACGCGTTAAATTTGCCAACTTTCAATGCCAAAATCCGAAAAAAACCGAACGGCTTGGAAATTTTTGATCCGCTACGCCGGAAATATGTCTCCATGACACCCGAAGAGCGGGTACGCCAGCATTTTGTGCATTACCTGATTTCCGAGAAAGGATATCCCGCTTCCTTGATGGCGAATGAAGCGATGATCCGGTTAAACTCGCTCACCCGTCGATGCGACACCGTTGTGTATGACAACAGCCTCCGGCCGGTGGTCATCTGTGAGTTCAAGAAACCCGACGTGGAGATTACCCAACAGGTTTTCGATCAGGTGGTGAGGTACAATATCGTGTTGAAAGTGAAATACCTGATCGTATCCAACGGAATGTCACACTATTGCTGCAGGATGAACTACAGCGACATGTCGTTTGATTATTTGCAGGAAATACCGGAGTACGGGGATTTATAGCGTTTATTTCTTCATCACGTAAAGCTGGAAGTTTTCGTATCGCCTAACAACCACCTCGTCTCCCTTTTCTATAAATCCTCTCAACGATACCGCGTCGTAGTGCTGTTCCCCTATCCTCACTTTCCCGGACGGACGAAGCACAGTGGAGGCTGTTCCGGTTTGTCCGACCAATGTCAGCGGCTCCATGGGCACGGAAACATATCCTTCCTGATCGGAAACCAGGGCGACCCGGTTGAAAATTCCCGGCTTTCCGATCCGGCTCGACATATGGATGATCAGGGCCAACCCCATCCCTATCCCCGCAAACACGACCATTATCGCGCGAAACAGTTGCCCAAGGGACAACCCGCTGAAATCGAAATGGATGTTCCCTA
>JBGZJM010000235.1:0-3830 GCA_041848845.1 Petrimonas sp.
CACCTCGTCCGCGATAAACAGTATGTCGTGCTGTTCGCAAAGATGCTTGCAGGCTTTCAGGTATCCGTCATCGGGAACGAAAACGCCTGCTTCACCCTGAATGGGTTCAACGAGGAATCCGGCTATCTTGTCGCCTTTCGTTTCGAAGAGCTCCTGAAGGGCATCCACATCGTTGTAGGGGATGACCTCGATACCCGGTGTGTACGGGCCGTATTCGGCACGGGCTTCCCCGTCGGTGGAGAGGGAGACGATGGTGATGGTGCGTCCGTGAAAATTTCCTTCGCAAGCGACAATAATGGCCTCATTTTCGGGGATCCCCTTTTTCAGGTAACCCCATTTTCGGGCGAGTTTCAGCCCGGTTTCAACGGCTTCCGCTCCCGAGTTCATGGGCAGCATCTTGTCGTAACCGAAGTAATGGTGGACAAACTCCTCGTACGGCCCCAGGCAGTCGTTGTAAAACGCGCGCGAAGTAAGGCACAATGTTTCCGCCTGTTCGGTCAGCGCCCTTACGATCTTGGGGTGGCAGTGTCCCTGGTTCACGGCAGAATAGGCCGAAAGGAAGTCGAAGTATTTTTTGCCGTCGACATCCCAGACATATGCCCCTTTCCCCCTGGACAATACAACGGGCAGCGGATGATAATTGTGCGCCCCGAATCTGTCTTCCTGATCGATAAATTGTTGGGCTTTTTCTGTGATTAACATAAATAGATATTTTGAATATTTCACATCTTGGTCAGGACCAGGTTCCGGAACAGAATCTCTTTTCCCTCACTCTGCAACCCGATGTTTCCCTCTTTAACCAATCCGGTTCCCGTGTTTTGATGCACGTCGTTCACATAAACGTCCACCACTCCATCCTGAACGGTAATTTTTACTTTGTTCCATTCACCTGCCGGATTTTCGCTTGAAGGCTGTTTTTTCTGGATGACCGGGAATTTCGGACGCTCCGTCACACCCTCAGGAAGCGTATACTCCTTCATGTCGGATCCGGCAAGCAATACAAAGTCGCCGGCCTTGCCTGCTGCCAGTTGCACTTCAATGCCTGTGGCAAATGGATTTTGGGGATCCTCGATCAGCACGAAAATCCCGCTGTTGCTGGCCTCTTCGGCCCAACGGTATTCCAGTTCCAGGGTGTAGTTGGCATACTTCTCTTTCGTGTACATATAACCCAACGGTTCCCCTTTAATAGCGATCTGTCCGTCTTTTACCGTGTACACCCGGTCTCCGGGAACGGCATCGTTCTCGACGACAAAATTCCAGTTCGATAAATCTTTTCCGTTGAAAATTTTTCCGTTGTCTTGCCCACAGCCTGAAGCAAGAACAATTAACACTGCAAATACAAGTAGATTTGTCTTTTTCATTTGTTGCATAATAATAGGTGGTGGATATCTTGTTAACAAAGTTAAGTAAAATTGCCGAGAATAAAGACAGGTTTGGGTAATAAAAGACGGACGATAGGGAATATAGTCCTAAAAAAGCAAAAAATGATTGTGAGATAGGCAATAAATGCATATTTTTGCTCAGTTTTCTGCAGATAAATCATTAAAGGGAAAAATGAAAAAAGCGCACATCCTATGGGCGGACGACGAGATTGACCTGCTCAGACCCTATGTCCTTTTTTTGGAAGAAAAAGGATACGGGGTGGATACCGTGAATAGCGGTCGTGATGCCATTGAGAAGTGCCGGAGCTCGGTTTATGATATCATTTTTCTGGATGAACACATGCCCGGATTGACGGGCTTGGAGACTCTCTCCGAGATTGCCGCTTCTCATCCGGAACTGCCGGTAGTGATGATCACAAAAAGCGAGGACGAGGGGATTATGGACAAGGCCATCGGCAGGAAAATTGCCGATTACCTGATAAAGCCGGTCAATCCCAATCAGATCCTGATGACCATCAAGAAAAAACTGGAGAAAAACGAAATAATCAGTGAAACAAACACCATTCATTACCGGGAGGAGTTTGGCCGGATAAGCAATGAAATGAACAATTGCCGTTCGGCAGAAGATTGGAGCGCATTGTATAAAAAACTTGTTTTCTGGGAGGTTGAATTAGCCCTTTTGCAACATCCGCTGCAGGAACTGCTGACCGTGCAAAAAACGGAAGCAAACGGCGGATTTGGGAAGTTCGTGAAGCGAAATTACGAGAACTGGTTGCTGGATGCGGGATCCGGGCCGCTGCTAAGTCATGGGGTGTTTCAACAACGGGTTTTTCCGGTGTTGGATAAGGGTGAAAAACTCTTTTTTATCCTGATCGACAACTTCAGGTTCGACCAATGGCAGGTGATCAAAGACCTGCTGTCGGATCTTTTTACATACACCGAAGAGACCTGCTTCAGTATTTTGCCCACCGCCACCCAATACGCCCGTAATGCCATTTTTTCGGGGTTAATGCCGTTGCAACTGTCGAAAAAATTTGCCGCGTTGTGGGTGGATGAAGTTGAGGACGGGGGTAAGAATTTGTCGGAAGAACTGCTGGTTCGTTCACAACTGGAAAGATTCAGGCGAAAGGAGCGGTTTTCATACAACAAGATCAATTCAAATGCTGAAGGGGAAAGGCTTGTGCAAAATTTTACCGGACTGGAACACAACCAGCTGAATGTGGTCGTTTTTAATTTTATCGATATGCTTTCTCATGCGCGGACCGAATCGAAGATGCTCCGTGAGCTGGTACCCGACGAGCCGGCCTACCGGTCGCTAACGCGTTCGTGGTTTCGCCATTCGCCTTTGTTCGGATTGTTGAAAAAGATATCGGAAAAAAAATACCGGGTAATTCTCACCACCGATCACGGGACTATCCGTGTGCGCCATCCGCAAAAAGTGGAAGGTGAAAAAAACACCAATACCGGTTTGCGTTACAAAGTGGGACGGAACCTGTCATACGATCCCAAAAAAGTCTTTAGCGTCACCCGTCCTGAAAAGGTGGGCTTACCCTCGCCAAACATCAGCACAAGGTACATTTTTGCTCTTGGGGACGATTTTTTCGTGTATCCGAATCAATTCAACCGCTACGTTTCGTATTACGAAAATACGTTTCAGCACGGTGGAATTTCCATGGAAGAGATGATTGTTCCGTTGGTGACGTTGCAAGCCCGGTAAATAAAAAGGAAAAGAATATGCAGTTGAAGATAAGCGATATATCGGAGATACATAAGGCGGCCGGACAATTTATTGCCGGAATGGGCAACGATAAGGTTTTTGCCTTCTACGGTGCGATGGGTGCCGGTAAAACCACTTTTATCAAAGCCGTTTGTGAAGGATTGGGCGTGCAGGAAACCGTTACCAGTCCCACATTCGCTATTATCAACGAGTACAGGGACAGCGGAGGAAATTCCATCTATCATTTCGATTTCTACCGCATCCGTAAACTGGAAGAGGCTTTCGATTTCGGTTACGAAGATTATTTTTACAGCGGAAATCTTTGTTTTATCGAATGGCCGGAATTGGTAGAGCCGCTTCTCCCCGGCAACACCGTAAAAGTTCACATTACCGGAACGGATGACGGCACGCGGACCATTGAAACGAATAAAAAAGAATTACCCTATACATGAGAAAAATAGTTATATCCGTTTGCATGTTTCTGTCCGCCCTTTTTGTCTCTTCGCAGGTGAATACCGACCGGGTGATGACGATCGGGAAAAACGCCCTTTACTTCGAAGACTATGTGCTGGCCATACAGTATTTCAATCAGGTGATTGGCGCCAAGCCTTACCTGGCTGACCCGTATTACTTCAGGGCCATGTCGAAATTTATGCTCGACGATTTTAAAGGCGCCGAAGAAGACGCGAATCTCTGTGTCGAACGGAACCCCTATTATACGGCGGCTTATC
>JBGZJM010000236.1:0-3327 GCA_041848845.1 Petrimonas sp.
AACAACGCGACCTATAACGTGCAGCTAATTAGTTACGCGAACAAATTACGTGAAACAGAATTTTATGTTAGAAAATTTTTTACAACAAAGCTCGTTTACTTCGCATCAGGATTTTGTAGACAACTACACAATCCGGGTTCCCGAAAATTTTAATTTCGCCTACGATGTGGTGGACGAATGGGCAAAAACACATCCCTCCAAACGCGCTTTGTGCTGGACAAACGATAAAGGCCAACACAAAGACTTAAACTTTTCCCAATTAAAAGAGTTGTCCGATAAAACGGCATCGTTCCTCCTTTCCCTGGGCATACGGAAAGACGATATGGTGATGTTGATTCTCAAACGGAACATCGAGTTCTGGTACGTCATCCTGGCTCTTCATAAAATAGGCGCCGTGGCTATTCCCGCCACACACCTGCTTACCGGCAAGGACATTATTTATCGCGCCAATGCAGCCGGCATCAAGGCGATAATCACTTCACAAGACGACAACCTGATTGAGCATGTAAACGGGGCCATGCCAAAATCACCGTCGGTAAAATACCGGATTATGATCGGAAAGAACATTCCCGAAGGGTGGATTGACTTTCACAACGGCGTGGAGAACGCCGCACCGTTTGTGAAACCCGGACGGGTGAACAAGAACGAGGATATCATGATTCTCTATTTCACGTCGGGAACCACAGGACAACCCAAAATGGTCATCCACGACTTTACCTATCCCCTCGGGCACATCACCACCGCAAAATTCTGGCACAACCTGCACGAGAACAGCATACACCTGACCTTAGCCGACACCGGATGGGCGAAAGCCGTGTGGGGAAAACTCTACGGGCAATGGATTGTGGGTGCATGCGTGTTTGTGTACGATTTTGAAGGACGGTTCATCCCTGCCGATGTGCTCTCGATGATTTCGAAATACCGGGTAACCTCGCTTTGTGCCCCACCGACCATCTTCAGGTTTCTCATTCGCGAGGAGTTGGACAAATACGATTTATCGTCACTGGAATACTGTACCACTGCAGGGGAAGCGTTAAACCCTTCGGTCTTCGAAACATTTTACCGGAAAACCGGAATCAAGATGATGGAAGCTTTCGGCCAGACCGAAACGGCTCCCACCCTTATCACGTTCCCCTGGCTGGAACCTAAACCCGGTTCAATGGGTATGCCTAATCCGCTCTATAAAATAGATTTGCTTACACACGACGGTCGTCCGGCAGAAGACGGCGAGCAGGGTGAAATCGTATTTCGTACCGATGAAGGACGTCCATTGGCCCTGTTTATGGGATACTACCGCGACGAAGAACTCACACGCAGCGTATATACCGACAACCTTTACCGTACCGGCGATATGGCCTGGCGCGACGAAGACGGTTATTACTGGTTTGTGGGACGGACCGACGATATCATCAAAAGTTCCGGTTACCGAATTGGTCCGTTTGAAGTGGAAAGCGCCGTTATGACACACCCCGCTGTTGTGGAATGCGCCATTACCGGTGTACCCGATGAAATTCGCGGGCAAGTGATCAAAGCCACCATCGTTTTAGCACCACAATACAAAGAGAAAGAAAATGACGACTTGGCACACGATATTCAGGAGCACGTGAAAAACGTAACCGCACCCTACAAATATCCACGCATCATTGAATTCGTAAATGAACTGCCAAAAACCATCAGCGGTAAGATCCGACGGGTGGAGATCAGGGGACAGAACAGTAATGCATAGTGTATGTGGATGAGGTCGTGGTCGTCCGAGTGTATAAAACCTGCAACCGGCTTCTCTGAATATTTCGGGCAATGCCCCATGTTTCTCCTCAAAATTTAACCACCGGATAGCACAGGTATCCCGCAAAAAAAGACTACTTTTGCATTGGCTATACGAATTTCATTTATTATTTAAAATTAAATTATGAAAAAAGCATGTGTATTTCCCGGACAAGGAGCACAGTTTGTCGGTATGGGAAAAGAGTTGTACGAGACATCACCGTTGGCGAAAGAAATGTTCGAGAAAGCCAACGAAGTTTTGGGTTTCCGTATTACGGATTTAATGTTCGGAGGGACAGACGAAGACCTTCGCCAGACAAAAGTCACCCAACCTGCCATTTTTCTTCATTCCGTAATTCTCGCCAAAACCATGGGAGACGATTTTATTCCCGACATGGCAGCAGGCCACTCATTGGGAGAATTTTCAGCGTTGGTGGCCACCGGAGCCTTGTCGTTCGAAGATGGATTGAAGCTGGTCTATAAACGTGCGTTGGCCATGCAGAAAGCCTGCGAAAGGAACCCTTCGACCATGGCTGCCATACTGGCCCTGCCCGATGATAAGGTCGAAGAAATCTGCGCAGGGATCGACGAGGTAGTTGTTCCTGCCAATTACAATTGTCCGGGACAGATTGTAATTTCCGGATCGATGAAAGGAATAGAAATCGCTTGCGAAAAGATGAAAGAAGGCGGTGCCAAAAGGGCTCTCCCGCTAAAAGTGGGTGGAGCATTCCATTCGCCGCTCATGGAACCCGCTAAAATAGAATTGTCGGAAGCCATCGCGGCGACCTCCTTCTCCAGGCCCTGCTGTCCGGTATATCAAAATGTTTCTACAATCGGAGAGACCGACCCGGAAGTAATAAAAGCAAATCTTGTGGCACAGCTGACTGCTCCTGTAAAATGGACCCAATCGATTCAACACATGATTGCCGACGGTGCCTCCGAGTTTATGGAGCTTGGCCCGGGAAACGTGCTGCAAGGATTAATCTCCAAAATTGATAACAGCGTAACCGTTTCGGGGAAACAATAAAAGAGAAGCGAAGCGGTCTGACATCCGATGTCCATTTAAGTTTTGTTAGTGAAACTAATTTGTTAAAATCGAAAATACAAAATACATTTGTTCGCATATTCATCAAAAAACCGAAAAAATGAAAAAATTAACGATCCTGCCTGTGCTTGCTTTTTGCAGCGTAACACTTTTCGCACAATATGACGGCCCAACCGCACCCGATTATAAATTGATTGAACGGAACATAAACAACAGTTCATCCAACTTCAACTATTCCGATTTGATGGAACGGTATAAACTGGGAGACTCAACGATGACCGTGGATGAACAGCGTCACTTGTATTTCGGTTATGTTTTTCAACCGTCGTACAATCCGGCCGATACGTCGCAGTACAATGCCCGGATGGCCTCCGTTCTGAACAAGCAGCATTTTTCAGACCGGGATTATGATGACATATTGCAATTTGCCGATGCCTTACTGGAAGAAGATCCGTTTAATATGCGGGCTTTAAACGCCAAATTATTGGTTTATGCGCAAAAAAACAATGTGGATGCAT
>JBGZJM010000237.1:0-11655 GCA_041848845.1 Petrimonas sp.
ATGATAAATCAATTATTTCCTTTGCTTTCCTGCCCATCACATGTTAAAAAACTATGTTATAAAGCACAAAAATACAAAATTATTCACTCAAAAAATAAATAAACCTTCAAAAACTTGAGAATTAAGAGATGAAAGGTGTCATTTTTGACATTATTTACACCTTGAGCACAATAAGACCGGGCGATTTGTGAAAATTTTACCCCGATTAAAATCATTCTGTTTTCAAAATTAAGTAGATTTGTAACTTGGAAATGAAAGTAAGATCGGTCATATTGATATTGTCGATTTTCATAACTTCAAGCATGTTTAGCCAGACCGCGATTCCGCTTGATACTGTTTTGAAAAGATCGATGAGCGCGGCAGAAAAATACAACGGCCTGGTTGAAAATTACACGGCTGATGTTTATATGCGTACTTATGTGGAAACGTTGAAAAAGAATTTCCTCTATAAGTACACGCGCCTTGTGCCCCGATTTGTACTTCACGATCCGAAATCGGACGAAGCCGTGATTGAAACCCTCAGCACCCTGAGGTTTACCTATCCCAACAATTACCTGCAAGACATCAAAAACGTGACCGGGACACTGACGGGAAAGAAAGATATCGATATGATTCCCTTTTACCTGCTGAACATCAATGTATATGGGGAAACGACAAATACCGAAAGTTTCTTTATGCCCGTCCGGTTTTCCACTGCCAGGTACTATACCTATCATCTAAGGCAGACGCAGTCTGAGAATAACAAGACGTATTACACCGTTGAATTTAATCCGATATACAGCAATCAAAAACTGCTGAAGGGCCATTTCGTAATTGAAAGCGGCACCTGGCGCATTGTGCATTTCAGCGCCGAAGGCGTGGAGTCTTTCTCCAATTTTTCGTTCGAAATCACCATGGGGAATACATGGATAACCAATTACCTACCGGTTCATTTTGTGATTTATCATACAGCTACTTACCTGGGGAATGTGGTAGCAAGCCGACACCTGGCCTCCCTGAATTACAAGGATGTTGTTCTGCGGGTAAATGAGAAAAAAGAAAAGATGCTGAACATCAGCGACTTTTTCAGGGTAAGGTTAGACTCCGTTCCGGTCAACAACGATTCGGTTTTTTGGGCACAGAACAGGGCTATCCCTCTCCAAGCCAGAGAATTGGAAGTTATTAGAAACTTCGTGAAAACGAATCAAGAAAAAACGGCCGAAGAGAAGGTCGACAATTCAGTTCAAAACGGCAAAAGGGTGCAACAGTTTGCACAGCGGATGGTTATGAATTCGCGGTATAAAATAAAATCCACGATGATCGGGTACAGCGGTTTGTTGAATCCGTTGATGCTGGGATATTCATCGATCGATGGAGTAACATACAGGCAAAAGCTTTCTTTCAACTTCGATTTAAAAAGAAGCAGGACATTCAACGTGAATGCATTTGCCGGTTATATGTTCAGGCGTAAAGAGTTTTTTACCGACGTGACCAGCACCTGGAATTACGAACCGTTTTATCACGGCAACGTCTCCCTGTCGGCGGGAATAGGAAACCCCACCTACAGCTCCTTATTTATCCATGAAATACAAAAAAACCTGCAAAACAGCGGCATTAAATTCGAAGATATTTCCGTAGATTATTTCAAGGATTATTACGTGAAATTATTCAACGACTACGAACTGTTCAACGGTTTTGTATCTACCATCGGCATTGAATATCACATCCGCCAACCTCAAAAAAACGGCAAAACGTTGTTATCTCCTCCTGTCACGGAAGAGATTAACCCCATAGAAAACATCTTTGTCACCAAAAAAGCATTTGCACCTTACCTGAGATTCAGCTGGACTCCGGAACAGTATTACCGATATGAAGGACGTCGAAAAATTTACGTCCGCTCCCGGTTCCCCACTTTCAAGATAGACCTTTCAAGAAGCTTCCGGGATGTTTTTGGCAGCACATCGCAATATACTCGGATGGAATTCGATATAAGCCAGAACATTCCTCTCGGGCCGATGAGTTCATTTAAGTATCGAGCGGGTGCAGGACGGTTCGTTAACCAGAGCACCGAATATTTTGCCGATTTCACTTTCTTTGCCAAAAACAACTTCCCCGACAACTGGCAAGACGGCATAGGCGGGACATTCAGTTTGCTGAACCGCCACCTGTACAATGCTTCCGACTCTTACGTGCAGGGACATATCATGCTGGAGACTCCTTTTCTTATCATCCGGAACATCCCGTTTATTTCCGATTACATCAACCGGGAGCGTTTGTACATAAGCCAGCTTTATACCCCCTATATTGTTTCGTATACTGAATTCGGATACGGTGTCGGCAACCGTTTTTTCAAAACCGCAAACGGTGCGATCTTCTGCTCGTTTCATAAGACCAAATTCAGGGAAATCGGCGTCAAGGCATCCTTTGAGCTGTAATCCCCTGTTTTATCGCACTTCATCGTAATAGGTAAGCACTTCCGGTTTCTCCAACCGGCTTTTGAGCCATTCCCCTATCTTGCTCTTATCGGCGGCACGCAACGCGTTCCGGGACACGGTAAAAACAACAAGCGGGATCCTGTTGCCGCGAAGGATACTGTCTTTTCGCGTAAAGTAAGAAAAAGTCTCCGTATAAGAACAACCGCTTATCTGCGGATACAGCGGTTGTATTTCCGATAACAGCTTTTCTCCCAGGGCAGGAATATTCCTTATGCTGTCTATCCTGTTTTCAGCTTGCTTCAAGGCAAACGTTGTAGCATTCAGCCTGCTGTTAAGGACTTCGGTCTCCGACTGATACCTTCTTGCATTTTCCTGTACGAAGGAAGCCTCAAAACCCTGGCTGATGCTTAATTTAGCCGTATCGATCCTGTTAAAAAAAGCCACCAGTTTAATGGAATCGATGTGTTTCGGGGAAAGTCCGTAGCCATTATACACCAGATCCACATGCTTATTCGACGGATTTATGTTGCTTTTTTGGAGGTAATTTCCCTCCACCACCGAAACCTGACTGATAAAATATTCGGCATGCTGGCTAAAATTTTCATTCTGCACGAGTTGATATCCGAAATAAACACTCGGAACCGCCGTAATAAGAATTACGGCAGTAAGGGCACGATTTACCCGCTTCTTCCTGTCGGGATCGACAATGCTTCTGATGGGAAACTTCAAGTATTGACACACAACCAATGCTGCAAAGGCGATAAAAACCGTATTGATCGCAAAGAGGTAGAGGGCTCCGAAGAAAAAGTTGAATTGCAGCGTGGCCAATCCGTAACCGGCAGTACAGATAGGCGGCATAAGCGCTGTAGCTATGGCCACTCCGGGGATGACATTGCCTTTAAGCCTACTGCTGATGGCCACAATACCGGCCAGACCACCGAAAAGAGCAATCAAAACATCGTAAATGGTGGGACTGGTCCGGGCCAGCAGTTCCGAATGAGCTTCATTTATCGGGGAAAGGGAAAAATAGAGCGCGGAGGTGAGCAGGCTTACCCCTACGGCATAGATGAAGTTTTTAAGCGAACGCCTGAAAAGATAAAAATCGTAAGTTGCCAAACTATACCCCATCCCGTTTATCGGTCCCATCAACGGAGAGATAAGCATGGCTCCGATAATCACAGCCGTGGAGTTCATGTTTAATCCCACCGACGCCACCACAATGGCAAACATCAGAATCCACAGGTTCGTACCCTTGAACTGAATTCCTTTTTCTATTTCGGCATGAATGGTTTCGTAATTCTCCAACTCCGAACGAAGGTTGAAAATTGTAACGAGTTTCCGGACTTGTTTTTCCATAGTTATGCAGTTGTTTTTACAAAACTACAAAAAAAGGGAATTTAGCCTTCATTTTCCAACAAAAAAACAGCCGGAAAAACGTCCGGCTGCTTTTGAACACATGAAGTTATTAATTCAAAAGTAGAGTTTATATGGAATCCGTAAGGATAACCGTCTTGTTTAAACCTCCGTTTTCGAGAATGTATTCCTCTCCGTAATCCCAATCGAAAACTTTGCTGTTCCGGCTTTTCCTCAATTTTCGGCGAACAGACGAATTTGAGGTAAAATTATCGTAATCGTCCAACCGTTCATCGATCTCAATTTTTTTGCCAAGCGGCACGGCAATTTCCACAATCATGCCCTGCAGGCGAAAGCCTTGTGAAATAGGAGCCGAGAAGAACTCCGGCAAAAACAACAGGGAATCTTGTTGTTGTATGGGATAGGAAAACCCTCCGGCATTCATCCTGGCAATCTTCAGGTCCCTGCCGGAGCTTGACGAAATGGTTCTCACGTGATATAAGGAATCCTGGCTTTGAACGATTTGCAATTTAATGTTTGAAAACAGCAGGGAATCTTCGTTAATGGTATAATAGGGAAAATTATCCCAATCCGAACCCGGACCGAAGTTCCGGCTGAAAGAGTAGTAGTCTGACGGATAAACAGCCATATCCACATACAGCTTGTCGCCGCTGAAGGCGGAAAGCGCCTGTACATTCTCGGCAGATGATTCCACGCTAAATTTTTCGGCAACCTTAAATCCGAGCATAGCAGCAGAAAAGATCCCGACTACCCACAAAACAATCGACACAACTCCGATAGCCGGACGCGATTTCGCTTTCATCAACCGACGAACGATCCACACGATAGTGGATATAATGGGAACGACAAACAGCAATCCTGCGGATAACCATAACAGGGTATTTTCGTAACCCGGATCAATAAACAGCGACTTCAGGGGAACAAATTTCATGCCGGCCACCAGAAAAGCAATTATCATTCCGGTCGTGGCTATGGCAAAAATTCCGGCGAACGCAAAGAATATGATTTTGAAAAGAATTCCCAACGCATTCAGACAGCCCGAATTACCGGAACCGGCTGACGCTTTCGCTGCATGGAACCGCGGAGGTTCGGGCGGCATGGCATCCAGGGATACTTTTTCCGGCTCACCGGCAACAACAGCTGTTGCGACGTAAGGCTTGGTGTAATTATCACCGTCGTCGGTTTTGTTTTTCACACTTGCCACGTTATCGCTCACGGTTTCACGTATGGACTTGATGTACTCCTCCTCACCCATCATTTCGAGCTTCTGCTTTACGGTAGTAGCCCTCGGAATAATTACCCAGAGAACGGCATAGATCACGACAACCGACATATTGATGTTCCAGTTGAAATCCACATTGTCAAAAAACCGGTTCCACGGAAAGAACGGTATGGAGATCATCCCCATTAAATTCAGGAATAACGGGGCCGCGAAAAGCAAACGCGGAATCCACGTGTCAATTCTGAAGTATGCCGCAATTCCACCGCAAACTCCTCCCAGGAAACGGTCGTTGGGATTGCGGTAAAGCCTTCTGCCGACATTTGTCTCCAGCGCTTTGGGTTTTAAGACGATCCATAAAATAAGGTATACCCAAAACAACACGCTGAAAAGCACGACAAAAACAATACGCACCCAAACCGGATCAATTTTGAAGTAATGAGCCAGGCCGCTGCACACACCGGCAATAATTTTATCGTTTGCATTTCGGTAAAGGGTTTGCGGCCTCCCACTTCCGCCAGGTTCCGGTTTCGGCTGCTCCGGAGTTGAAGCAAGCGGTTCAGCAGTTGTTTCGCCATGGGCGTAATCCGGCTCCTGATATTCCGTGTCAAAATCTTCCGGCCTTCCTATGCTGGAGATAATAGACTGAACATCCTCATCGGCGATGCAATTGATACCCAGTTTCAGCCGGTTCCCAAACAGTTCGGCAATACGGTTTTCTATATCGTTCACAATCTCTTCTCCGCCCTCTTCCCGCGAAAAATATTTTTTCAGACTGTCTATGTATTGCTTCAAAAGTTCATAAGCAGTCTCTTCGATAGCGATGACTTGCCCCTGGAAATTGATATTAATTACTTTTTTCATTGTTCGGTGGTGTTAGGTTCATTTAAATTGTCATTGACAACGGCGTTTACTCCGGCGGATAGTTCAGTCCATGTCGATTCTAGAAGATCATAAAAATTTTTTCCTTTCTCCGTCAGGATAAAATATTTTCGTGGAGGGCCCGAAGTGCTTTCCACCCATCGGTAGGTAAGTATTTCGGCATTCTTCAACCGATTGAGCAAAGGGTACAGTGTTCCCTCGAGAAGCTGCAGGCCCGCATTTTTCATTTCGTCGATTATATCACCCGGATAGGCTTCGTTCCGCCTGATGATCGCCAAAATGCAGTACTCCAGTACTCCCTTTCTCATTTGACTCTGGGTATTTTCAATATTCATTTTTCAACATATTTTGTTTACGGCACAAAGATAAATTAAACAAGGTAATATGCAATGCAAAGTACCAATGAATTTCTTTATTTTAATTTTATTTAACACGGCAGTCCTGTCTGAAGCAATCTACGGCTGCTTCCAGTAAAGAAGCCGTAATCGTTGAATCTGCCCATACCGCTAACCGCGTTGATAATCGTTTATCGGTTAGACTCCTATTGTCGTTTAACTCTTTTATAAGTATGTTTGCAAATCAAACCGGATTTTATGAAGTTCAACAAACGATTCTTATATATCTCCCTCTTCTTCACACTGGCTGTTTTTTCTGCCTATCCACAAACCTACACAAGCCCGCTCGATATTCCTCCGGCACTCAGTGCCAACTTCGGGGAACTGCGAAGCAACCACTTTCATTCGGGCATTGATTTCAAGACACAACAGGCAGTGAACAAACCGGTTGTGGCCATCGCCGACGGATTTGTTTCGCGCATAAGCGTTTCCCCGAACGGATACGGACTGGCCCTCTATCTCGACCACCCCACCGGACACACCAGCGTTTACGGGCACCTGAACAGTTTTTCCGGCCCTATTGCCGATTATGTGAAAGAAAAGCAGTACGAGCAAGAAAGTTACCGGACAGAGCTTTATCCTGATCCCGGTTTGCTGATCGTAAAAAAGGAGCAACAAATAGGATTGAGCGGAAATACAGGAAGCTCCGGCGGTCCACACCTGCACTTTGAAGTGCGCGACACTCAAACGCAGGACCCGCTGGATCCGCTTCCTTTTTTCAGCCGGGCCATCCCCGACACGCAAAAGCCCGATATTCGCGGCATTGCGTTTTATCCTGTCGAGGGGAAAGGAGCCGTGAACGGAAGCAGCAAACCCCTGCGGATGAATATTCCGAAAAACAAGTCCGGGATACCCCTGGCGCCGCCTCAACCGGTATATGCCTGGGGCAGGATCGGTATTGGCGTAAAGGCGTACGACCGGATGGACGGTCAATCCAACATCTACGGTGTCAAGCACGTCAGGTTATTTGTGGACGAAAGGCAGGTGTTCGGCAGCTCCATCGACAGGTTTCCTTTCAGCAAGACACGCATGCTGAACGCATTTATCGATTTTGAAGAGTGGAGCGAACGGCGCTCTTTTTACATGAAGTCGTTTGTGGAGCCGGGAAATACGCTCAAGTTCTACGACGCGGCCAACAACGGATATATCGACATCCATGAAGAACGGGATTACCGCATGCGTTATGAACTCGAAGATCACAACGGAAATACCCTTGTGTACGCTTTTGTGATACGCGGACAAAAACAAACCTTTCCGGAACCGGCGACGTGCGAAAATTTCATGCCGTGGACGCTACACAATGCGTTTGTAGACTTCGATTTTATGCTCGACATCCCTTCAGGAAACCTTTACAACAGCATTTGTTTTACACACCGGAAAACCGGATCAACGGTTTATCATTCCGACATACACCGGGTGAATGACTCGCCTGTACCGTTACACCACAACGCTACCGTATGGATAAAGTTAAACGCGGACACACTGAATAACAAGCAGCAATACGGCATTGTGGAAATTACGGAAACAGGCAACGACAACTGGATAGGCGGGACTTACAAACGGGGCGGCATGGAGGTTGCCGTCCGCGAGCTGGGCAGAAGGTATGCAGTTGATACGGATACTGTTCCTCCAAAGATCATTCCCGTAAATCCGGAAAAATGGGCGGCTTCACGCAGGATACAAATCCGGCTGACGGACAACAAAAGCGGAATTTCCACCTTTAAAGGAACCATCAACGGGAAATTCGTCCTTTTCTCACACGACATGAAATCTTCCCTATACACTTACCTGTTCGACGACTCAAGGCTGGAAAAGGGAAAAACGCAGGAACTTATTTTTGTGGCTACCGACGGAGCGGGGAATGTTGCTGAATATAGATCTATTTATCCCACACGAAAATAGCCACGTCTCCTTTATCGATATCAAATGAGTTGTATCCCGATAAACTTTCTCCGGAAACTGTCCCGTCTTTGAACACCCTTCTTACTTTCGACTTGTTATTTACCGTAAGATTCAGTCTCATCGAATTCATCAGATTACGGTTCACGACCACCATATAATCCTTCTGCCCTTTTTCCAGAAAGGAAACCACCGCTCCCTCACCTGAAGTGGTCAATCTTCTTATTGCCGAAGGCAGATTCCACCACCACAATTTTTTGGTTCCTTTCGGTACGGGCAATCCCGTGTGATACACATTTTTCACCCGCGAATGCAGAAATACGCCCGACAACGCCTTAATCTCGGCGTTCATCTCTTTAACGGTATAATAGGTTGCCGTTTTTCCTCCCTGGGAAAAAGGGCCATCGTGGAAAGTCTCGCCTTCTCCGGTCGGGGTACAATACGTAAAATACTGTATCCCCTGCGCTCCGTAGGCTAAGTTGCTGTAAACCTGCAAGCGCAAGTCGGCCAGCGTGGGAACCGGATAGAGGAAGAATTCGTTACCGATCCGGATATGGTGTGCCGTAGCAAGGGCGAAAGCCCAGAACGGCATACCCGCCTGCCGGGAGGCAGCCGAAATAATTTCCAGGTTCTCGTACCAATCGGGACGGACCCAACGCACGGCCGACGAATCGTTTTCACCAAGCACCGGATAATTGTCAAAGGAAAGCATTTCCACCGGCACCTGATTGATAAAATTGTTCACATACTCCTCGTAAGTGGGATTCTGTATATTGGGAAAAAGATTCACATAGCACACATGCGCACTGTCGATTGCCCGGATATTCCTCACCCATTGCGCCACTTCGGGAAATTTATCCTGCGAAGGTTCGTCATATACGTAATAACCGAACAACGCGGGATGGTCTTTATATTGTTGAACCCGGGCGTTCACCTCTTCTTCCGAAGTCCAGGTGCGATCCACATACAGCAATATCTTCAGCCCTGTCTGCGTGGCATATCCGAATGAATTTTCGATATCCTGTTCACCCGCCGGGAACGACAAGTTGTGGGTAAATCCAGCATCTTTGATATCCCGGTAATTTTCCAATGTGGTATGTTCACCGCTTACACTATACCAGGCCACAACGGGCAGTTCTTCTTCGGTTGACGCACCCGCCCGCATTTTTGTTGATACCGTTACATCGCTTTCAACAAACGAAATCTCCTTTTCCCGGGCGCATGCTATGTAAAGGACAAAGAAAATAAAGACGGCTGATTTAAGAAGCTTGTTATTCATCTGTTTATATTTTATTTTTCACATTATGGTCACATGGAATTTAGCGAAGCGAAATCGCCGGCTTCCATTGAAGCATTAACAGGAGGCAACTCGCTATAATCATGTACTTGTTGCGTAACTGATTTACATGCTCGTTTCATACTACTATTTAATTTGGGGATAAGCAAAGATAACAACATCGCCCGGGTCAACTTCTGCGGTATAACTCCCCGGCATATTTTGATTCTCGACCACACCGGTTTTCAACACTTTGCGCACCACCGCATTTTTCTTTAAGGCGACGTTCAGTTTCATCGTTCCCGTTAAATCGCGGTTTACCACTACCATAAAGCGGATATTCTCCTTCTCGAGGAAAGAAACCACCGCGCCTTTCCCCTCGGTTTCAATGGAGGAAAACGGTGTAAGAGGAGGCGTTTTATCCGGATCCAATTTTCGGGTGCCCTTGGGAATTACATCTCCCGCATGAAACACAGCCAACACGTTGGAATCGAAAAAAACACCCGACAATGCCCTGATTTCAGCGTTCATCTCTTTTACGGTATAGTAGGTTTTTGTTTTACTTCCTTTATAGAAGGGTCCGTCATGGAAAGTATCACCCTCTCCGGTCGGGGTGCAATATGTAAAATACTGTATTCCCTGTGCTCCGTAGGCCAGGTTGCTGTAAACCTGCAGACGTAAATCGGCCAGCGTGGGAATGGGATGAACGGAAACCGGATCATTGCCTATTTTGCCCGTATGTGCCGTAGAAAGAGCGAATGCCCAGAACGGTTTCCCTGCCTTACGGGAAGCCTCGGAGATGATTTCCAGGTTCTCGTACCATTCGGGGCGCAAATGGCGGACCGGGGAAACGTCGTCTCTCCCCATCACGGGATAATGATCGAAAGAAAGGAACGGAACCGGAACGGTTTTGATGAAATTGTCCACATATTCGCGGTAAAACGGGTTCTGGATATTGGGATACATATTCACATAACAAGGGTGTTGCCGGTCCAGATCCTGTACGAATTTTACCGCTTCGGCCACTTCGGGGAACTGTCCCGGAGAAGGCTCGTCATATACGTAATAGCCGAACAGCGCCGGATGGTCTTTGTAACGGTTGACCCTCTCCGTAACCTCTTCTTCCGACGTCCAGCTCCGGTCCACATACAACAGGATTTTCAGCCCGACTTGTCGGGCATACTCGAAAGACCTTGCTATATCATTTTCCCCTCTGGGAAACGATAGATTATGTGTAAATCCAGCATCTTTTATATCCTGATAATTTTTAAGTGTAGTTTCAAAACCATATACACTATACCAAGCCAAAATAGGTATTTGCCCGGAAGCGGACAAATCGATTTGGGGAAAGGACACATTTGCAGGAAATTCCTCTTCGTTTTCTTTGGTACAATTGCACAGCAATATACCGGAAACAGTTCCGATTAACAGTATAATTATAAGCTTATATTTATTCATCAGTTTAATTTTTTAACGGTCATTTTAAGATTCCGGGTATCCAATGAGATCTTGTACAATCCTACATCTTCGGCATTAACTTTCCATTTCCAGTCGGGGTGATATTCGGATGTGAACTGTGCTTCGGAATGATGGATGGACGCATTTTCCAGGGTCGGTTTAAAGACAGGTGCTGACCAGTCGGCATCGGTAAGAAATTTAAATGTTCCCTCTCTCAACGTCAGTGTCGTTTCGAAAGTGTCCGGATGATCGGGATTCCAGTCCATCTCCTGAAAGGCCCATCCCGTGGCATCCCCCACAAAGAAGATTTTGGGGAATTTAACCGGTTGGTAATCGATCCGGTTCTCATACCGGTGCAAAACAACACTGTAGGTTCCTTCCAATTGAACCGGAAACAGATTATCCTGTTCATCTTCCGATGTTCTTTTGACGATCGTATTGCTATTCTCGCCTTTGTTGTAGGAAGGCAGCCAACTCTCCCGGCTGAAAAGAAATTTAAATCCCCCGCTAACCAGGTTTCCCCGCCATTTATACACATCGCCGTTTTCTGCTTCCGTCATGGATATTGCCGATGACAGTTCCCATTGAGCAGGAGTGGCATCCCCGATCAAAAACAGCGGGACGGATGAAGGAACATAACTTTTTACGGAAAAATCGAGGGTGGAATAATCGGGTTTCACATATTTATCGTTGGAAATAACTTTGGCGATTACCCTGACGGACAAGTTTATTTCCCCG
>JBGZJM010000238.1:0-9744 GCA_041848845.1 Petrimonas sp.
AAGCCTATGATAACATAAGTACCGGTAAATACAGAAACGGGAGAATGAAAAAACTCACCCTCCCGCCCAATTGACAATTACCTTCGCGGAAAATCTCACCTCACCGCAGGGTAACTGAGTTACTAAACCCATAAATGAATTTAATAACATTGTAAAAGTATGAATAATATCTTAATCTACAAAAAAGTGCTTATTTGGGACGCTTTTATAAAAAAAATACCAATTGCTATGAGGATGACATTTATATTATTGTTCGCCGTCTTTTTTCAATTGCAGGCAGAACATTTATATTCTCAGGAGACAAAGATTTCGTTGGACATGAAGAATTCAACCATCGAAAAGGTATTGCAAACCATCGAAAAAAAATCCGATTATTACTTTCTGTACAACAACCGGTTAATTGATGTGGACAGAAAAGTAAGCGTACGAGTAAAAAATGCTGCTATCGCTTCCATATTAGAGAAACTTTTTAAATCGGAGAATGTGGAATATGAGGTGAAGGGATCCCAAATCATCCTTTCTCCCAAGGAAATATATAATCAAATAAATACCGTTACCGAAGCAATAGTGCAACAGAAAAAAACCATTACCGGAATCGTTGTTGATGCAACAGGCATACCCATTATCGGCGCCAATATCGTGGAAGAAGGAACAACCAACGGAACGGTTACCGATGTGGATGGAAAATTTTCGCTAAGTGTAGAAAATAACGCAACCATCCGGATTTCATATATCGGGTACTTGGAGCAGAACATTGGTACGGCCGGACAAAACTCATTCACTATCACCCTGCTGGAAGATGTGCAGACACTGCAGGAAGTGGTAGCCATCGGATACGGCACTCAACGTAAAGAAAATCTTGTCGGTGCTGTATCCGCTGTTTCGGGCGAAGAGATTCAAGCGGTTCATTCCGGCGATGTAACCAACGCCATATCCGGACGTTTACCGGGAGCAATCGTTATGCAACCTTCGGGAGAACCGGGACGTAACGAGGCTAAAATTTGGGTACGCGGCCGGACAACCCTCGGCGATAATACGGGGCCGCTGGTTGTAATCGATGGAATTCCGGACAGAAGCCTATACGAAATAGATCCAAATGACATTGAAAGTATTTCTCTGTTGAAAGATGCCTCTGCCGCCATTTACGGTTCTCAGGCAGCCAATGGGGTAATCCTGGTAACGACCAAAAGCGGTTCGGAAGGCAATTGGATGAGCTACAGGTTTTATCAGGGATTTAAAACACCTACGGTTCTGCCTAAAGTTGCCAATGCCGGAGAATATGCCCAATATATCAGCGATTATCAGGATTATGAAGGCCTTGCAAGACTTTATTCCGATAAAGATGTCGAATTATATAAAAACGGAAAGGATCCCTGGGAACATCCGCAAACCGATTGGATGAGCGACCTTGTGAGAAAATGGACGACAGAAGGCAACCATCATCTATCCTTAAGCGGTTCACACAATAAAATGAGGTATTACGCATCTCTCGGCTTCAGGAACGACCAGGCAATGTACGCCCGGGAATCTACAAATTACAAGCAATATAACTTAAGATTAAAGTTGGACATTCCTGTAACCGACTGGCTGGAAACGTCGGTTTATTACGGAGGGTTCATGACCACAAGAAAATACCCCACTACTTCAACCTATCAATTGGTGGGTTGGGCAACAATGGCATTACCCACACAACCTTCTTTCTGGCCGACCGGAGAACCGGGCCCTGACTTTGAAGGAGGAGTCAACCCGGTGGTAAACACAAGTTTCGATGCGGGCTATGATCAGCAAGACAATTATAAAAACGAGGTAACATTCAGGGGAACTTTTAAACCCCAAAAAATAAAAGGCTTTACCCTCAACGGATTCTATACCTTTGACGTGAACAATCAAAACAGGAAACTTTTCAGGAAACCCTGGACTTTATATTACCCCAACTGGGATTCCGCGGTGCGCAATTCTGAGGGATACATTACCAGTATGAAGTTAATACCGAGAAAAAGAGGTTTGGAGAATCCGGAACTTACCGAAGCCAATTTCAGGTATTTGAAAAAAATGTACAACATAAGCGCAACCTACGAGAAAGACCTGGGCGATCATGCTTTTTCCGTTTTTGGCGCTTTCGAGGAATTAAAAGAAAATATATACGGATTTGATGCGTACAGAAAATATTTTATTTCCGATCTTGTTCAAACTCTTGATGCCGGAGGAGAAAAAGACAAAACAAACTCCGGGCAGATGAGTATTTACGCAAGGCAATCGTGGATTGGGAGACTAAATTATAATTTCAGAGAAAAATACCTTCTCGAGTTTATCTTACGTCGAGACGGCTCCTTGAAATTTCCACCCAGCAGCAGATGGGGAAATTTTCCCGCGGTTTTGTTTGCCTGGCGTGCTTCCGAAGAAGATTTCTGGAAAAATAACCTTTCCGTAATTGACTATTTTAAACTGAGAACATCGTACGGACAAATGGGTATGGATCCGGGAGATCCCTTCCAGTATATCAATAAATACAGCCTGGGAACCGGTATGACATTCGGCAGCAATAAAGATGTAGCAACAAAGATATATCAATCGGTTATTGCCAATCCGAAAATAACATGGGAAAAACAAACGACATTCAATTTCGGTTTCGATTCTCAATTCCTGAATCAGATGTTCCACCTCAATACCGAGTTTTTCTATAACAAACGTTCCGATATTTTAGCTGCGCGCGACGCATCTGTTCCTGCATATACAGGTTTGGCCTTGCCGCTGGAGAATATTGCAGTTGTCGATAACAGAGGATTTGAGATTGAGGCCGGATTCCATAAAAAGATTACGTCCGATCTAACCCTGGACTTAACCGGAAACGTAAGCTGGAACAAGAATAAAATTGTTTTTATGGATGAACCCGAAAGAGCTGTCCCCTGGCAACGATTAACAGGACATCCATACGGAGCGCAACTGGTTTACAAAGCCATTGGCATATTTAAAACACAAGCCGAAATAGATGCTTATCCTCACTGGAATGAGGCAAAACCGGGGGATGTTATTTTTGAGGACGTGAGTAAAGACGGAAAAATAAATGCCGACGACAGAATTCTTTTGGACAAAACCGATGCTCCGCAGGTTTTTTATGGAATGATCCTGGACCTGACCTATAAAAATTGGACGCTTTCTTTACAAGGACAGGGACAAGGCACATATTATAAAAGTCCGATTGAAGGCAACAGAGGAATCGGGCAAAACGTTTACAAATGGATGGCAACAGATTATTGGACTCCCCAAAACAGCAATTCCGACAAAGCCCGTCCGTTTCATCGATCCGACCAATACTGGTCTTATATCAGCAATGCAAATACATACTGGTATGACAATATGGCTTATTTCCGCTTGAAAAATGTTGTTGTAGGTTATAATTTACCGAAAGGACTAACAAGTAAAGCCGGATTGGCAAATGTGAACATTTTCGCCTCGGGTTACAATTTATTTCTGATTTACTCCAAGCAAAGAAATTACGATCCGGAAGTTGGCAATCCCCAATATTATCCGGCAATGAGAACAGTATCTCTGGGGGTAAAGGTTAATTTTTAATATAAATAACCCTGTAATCACACAAATAATATGAAAAAATATATAAACATTCAATACTGCTTCATCGCATTTCTGCTCTCCTTTATGCTTTCCTCTTGTGAAAACGCATTGGATCAAAATCCCGTAGATTCGTTCAGTGAAGAATGGATCTTTCAGGAGATAAATCTTGCGGAAGCATTCCTGTATCAATGCTATGATGTGATGGGCGGAGACCGGGAAGAAGTCTTGGGAATGCGTGAAGATTTATTGTCATCTTCAACGGATGAACTTCTGAATATTCATAGAGCCGGACAAGTCACTTTTACAAAAGGGAACCTTACTCCCGATTATTTGGGCCATTTTGGCAATTGGCGATATGGATGGATCCTGTGGGACTTTAATTATTCCAACATTAAAAACGTTAACACGCTTTTGGGCGGAATCGACAAAGTTCCTACACAATCAAAAGCCGATGAGGATAAAATCGAGCAGATTAAAGCGGAAGCTTATTTTATAAGGGCTTTCAATTATACAAACCTCCTCCGTTCATACGGAGGCGTAGTGCTTATCGATAAAAAATTTGATTTGGACGATGATTTTTTATCCCAGGAAAGGGCTTCATTGGATAACACGTTGAAGTTTATTCTATCCGATCTGGACAAAGCGATTGCCGGATTACCCGATAAAAACGAGATCGCTCAGGGCAGAGCTAATAAAGGCGCAGCTGCCGCACTAAAATCAAGACTTTTAAGTTTTGTTTCAGGAGAATTGATGAATGGCGGATATGAATCTTCGAACGATCTGGTTTCCTTTCAAGACAATAACAGAAGGAAACGACTTACGGATGCGAAAAATGCAGCCAAAGACATTATTGACGGAAAATTCGGACATTATGCCCTTTCAGGCGCCACCCACGAACCCCCCGTAAATATGACGGATGAAGAACTGATGGCCTACGCTGAAAATTACAGCAATGTCTTTCTACAAAAAGGAGCCTGGAATGACGAAGTTATTTTCGGAACACAATACCTTAACAGACAGGGCAACAGGGTTCGCAACAATCTCTATTGGGGGCCGAACGGATACAATTGTTGGGGGAATAACGAACCCATAGAACATATTGTCAGACAATTTGAAATGAAAGACGGAACTCCTTTTAAGTGGGACAAGTACAATCCGGGACAAATAAACATCCGGGAGTTTACAAAAACACAATTGGAGGCTAATCCGGAGCTGAATCCTTATGCTGGCAGGGAACCTCGTTTCTACGCAAATATTCTTTTCGACGGAGCTCCCTGGCGCGATAGATCATCAACGAACAACAAGATTCAAATAGCCTCGCAAGTAAATGCTCCCGGAGCAAGTATTATGGGCGAAAAAAGTGTAACGGAAAAAATGGAAGCCATAGCAACGCTTGAACCGGTCATTACCGGAGGAAACGACTCCAGACAAGCCGCTAACCAGGCATGGAACGGAACAAAAACAGGCTACTACCTGAGAAAAATGTTAGACATCGGTATTAACGGGGAAATCGACAATAATGAGAATACCTGGCTCGAAATGCGTTTTGCAGAGGTGTTGTTGGATTACGCCGAAGCCTGTATCGAATTGGGAGAAATAGAAGAAGGCATCACAACGATTAACAAAATCCGAAACCGTGCCGGACTGCCGGGACGTCCGGTTACCGTTAGTCAGGAGCAGGCAAGAGAATGGTACAGGCACGAAAGATTAATTGAAATGTTTGCCGAAGGAGATAGATGGTATTGTATCCGAAAATGGATGATTTGCGATAAAGTAATTGCAGATTTCCATCCCATGTATATTTACCACTTTAATGACGGAGTATCAATGTACATCTATAATACAACAGCCCTGGCAGATACAAGGAAATGGGATAACAAGAATTATTGGCTGCCTGTTTCGAGAACAGAAATAAACAAGGCTCCCCGGTTAAAACAAAATCCGGGTTACTAAATAAAAATAAGACAACTATGAACTATTCAAGAAGAAAATTTATCAAGACAGCAGGACTGGCTACTGCCGGAGCCTTCATCTCCTCCAGAGTGGCCTTGGGATCCGACTCCATCTGGACATCCAACAGCAACACGTTGAAAGTGGGATTGATCGGTTGTGGCGGCCGCGGAACAGGCGCTGCGGGAGAAGCGTTGGATGCCGATCCGAACGTTATTTTAACCGCAATGGCGGATGCTTTTGAAGATCAGCTGCAAGCATCATTCAACACCCTTAAGGAAAAGTACGGAAAAAAAGTGCAGGTGCCGGAAAGCAATAAATTCACCGGTCTCGATGCCTTCCAAAAACTGATCGACTCCGATGTGGATGTTGTCCTGCTGGCCGCGCCTCCCTGCTTCAGGCCTCAACACCTCGAAGCAGCCGTTAACGCCGGCAAGCATGTTTTTTGCGAGAAACCCTTTGCCGTGGACGCTCCCGGTTTACGCAGGGTGATGGAAGCCGCAAAGAAAGCCAGGGCCAAAAACCTCTCCCTGGTTTCCGGATTCTGCTGGAGATACCATCAACCCAAAAGAGACATCTTCGACAGGGTGCTGAACGGTCAGATCGGAGAGATACTGGGAGGGGAAGCAACTTACAACACCGGTGAGCTGTGGTTCAAAGAAAGACAACCCGGCTGGTCCGACATGGAGTACAAACTGCGCAACTGGCTTTACTACAACTGGCTTTCGGGAGACCACCTTGTCGAACAGGCCATCCACAGCATCGATATGTTCTCCTGGGCAATGGGAGACAAGGCGCCCCTGAAAATCAGCGGTACCGGCGGAAGGCAAAAAAGAACCGATCCGAAGTTCGGAAATGTTTATGACCATTTCGGACTGACTTATGAATATGATAACGGTGTGAAAATATATTTCTTCTGCCGTCAACAGGCAGAAACAACCCCTTCGTACGCGGTTGAACTAATTGGAAAGGACGGCCGTTGCTATGTGGACTGCCGGACCGGCGAACATAAAATTACCGGAAAGAATGCGTGGAATATGGCTGACGCGACCAAATTCACGGATGCGGAAGCTTACAGGCAGACAAAGGTAAGAGGCATGTACCAGGTGGAACACGACGAATTGTTTGCTTCCATCCGGGCCAATAAGCCGATGAACGACGGCGAGTGGATGACGCGTTCCAACCTGCTCGCTCTGGCCGGCCGTATGGCTGCCTACTCGGGACAGACCATCACGTTTGACCAGGCGCTGAACTCACCGGAGGTGTTGTTTCCGGAAGATATTTCCCGGGATACGAAGTACGACCTTCCCATCGCGATACCGGGGATTACGGAATTCAAATAGAACAAAAAAATGAACAAGAGAGATTTTATCAAGTCGGCAGCGGCGATGGCGGGAGTTTCTGCCATCGCCCCGTTTGCAACCGTATCGGGCAAAGATAAAGCGCCATCAGGGAACTGATTCCTCCATGCCAAAAAACGGGCCTGAAAATTGCATTGGAAAATGTCTGGAACAATTTTATCATCAGTCCGCAAGAATAAACTCAATTCCTTGATTTACACCATTTACAAGTCTTTAATCCTTATTGACTACCAGGCACGCTATTTCCATCCGTAGTGAAAAAATACCGGAAGATCGAAAAAAGTAGCAAAAACACTGATGGATTGCATTTTTTATGTCTGCAAGTTTTTGTAAATTTGAGGAGTAAATCGTGCAGAAAAATATACCGGCGAAACAACTTATTATTTAAATTACATCAGATGCAAAACAGACGCGAATTTCTAAAAAAAATACCCATAGGCACTGTTGCCTTGAATTCGGGCACTTCCCCGCTCCGCGCGGCAGGAAGCAAACTGGCGAAGAACGCGAAGATGTCGGTATCGCCCAACTCTCAGATCAATATCGGCCTGATCGGCAAGGGAGACATGGAAACCTCGGACACCCTCACCGCCTTATCGGTCAAGGGCGTCAAGCTTGTCGGGGTTTGCGACT
Source organism: Petrimonas sp. (assembly GCA_041848845.1). Classification (GTDB taxonomy): domain Bacteria; phylum Bacteroidota; class Bacteroidia; order Bacteroidales; family Dysgonomonadaceae; genus Petrimonas. The sequence continues at coordinate 7,515 of JBGZJM010000238.1, forward strand.
TGTACGATAAACGGTTAAAAGATGCCAAGGCACAATGGGGAAATGAAATTTTCGTCACGAAAGATTACCGGGAAATTCTTCTGCGGAAAGATATCGACTAAGAAGAAAAACACGGTTTATAGCAATATTTTAAGTGTTTTTACAACACTTGTGAAAGTTAAATTAATAATTTTGCATTATCAAACATAAAGAAACGTAACATGAAAAAAACAGTTCCTCTGATTCTGATGTTCCTGCTCCTATGCGGAGCGATAAACGCACAGAAAAAATACAAGATCTCCTCGCCCGACGGAAGACTGGCCGCTGAGGTGACCGTGGGTAAACAGCTTACCTGGAGCCTGTCGCACGACGGAGAGCAGTTGATCGAACCCTCGCCGGTATCGCTTACCCTGGCGGGCGGCGAGCAACTCGGCCCCGATGCCCGTGTCCGGCATGCCAAACAGCAGAGCGCCGACGAAATCGTCCCCTCCCCCTTCTGGATATCTTCAGAAGTCCGCAACCTGTACAACGAGCTGCTAATCACTTTCCGCGGCGACTGGGGCATCACCTTCCGCTTGTATGACGACGGACTGGCCTACCGCTTCCACACTTCCCGCAAGGGAACACTCACCATCAACTCGGAGGAGGCGAACTTCCGTTTTACAGGCGACCGGACTACCTGGGTGCCTTATGTAAAGGGAGGACTGGGTAGCGACCAGCTGCAGAGCTCCTTCGAGAACACTTACGTGCATACGCCCCTCTCTCAGATCGACCGCGAGCGGCTGATCTTTTTGCCGCTGCTGGCGGATGCCGCGGAAGGCAAACGGCTCCTGATCACCGAGGCCGACCTGGAGTCTTACCCCGGCATGTACCTCACGCCCGATAGACAAACACCCCATACCCTCAGGGGGATTTTTGCGCAGGTGCCCGCCGCCGTGGAGCAGGGAGGACACAACATGCTGCAGATGCGTGTCACCGAAAGAGAGGAATATATCGCCAAAACAGAAGGGAGCCGCAGCTTTCCCTGGCGCGTCTGCGTGGTGGCCGGTAACGACGCGTCGCTGGCAGCCAGTGACATGGTCTACCGCCTGGCATCGCCCTCACGGCTGGCCGATACCTCCTGGATCAAGCCCGGAAAGGTAGCCTGGGAGTGGTGGAACGACTGGAACATCCACGGTGTCGACTTCAAGGCCGGCATCAACAACGATACCTACAAGTACTACATCGACTTCGCCTCGGAGCACGGCATCGAATATGTGATCCTCGATGAAGGATGGGCCGTCAACCTGAAAGCCGACCTGATGCAGGTGATCCCGGAGATCGATATCCCGGAACTGGTCGGCTACGGCCGCGATCGAGGCGTGGGCATCATCCTCTGGGCCGGTTATCACGCCTTCGAGCGCGATATGGAAGAGGTGTGCCGTCATTACGCCGCGATGGGCGTGAAGGGATTCAAGGTCGACTTCATGGACCGCGACGACCAGAAGTTGGTCGACTTCATCTACCGCGCCGCGGAAACTGCCTCACGGCACAAGCTGTTGCTCGATTTTCACGGCATGTACAAGCCCACCGGGTTGAGCCGAACCTGGCCCAACGTCCTCAATTTCGAGGGGGTCCACGGTCTGGAGCAACTCAAATGGTCGCCCGAGAGCGTCGACATGGTCACCTACGACGTCACCGTCCCCTTTATCCGCATGGCAGCCGGACCAATGGATTACACCCAGGGAGCGATGCGCAACGCCGCGCGCGGAAGCTACCACCCGATCTATTCGGAACCGATGAGCCAGGGCACACGTTGCCGACAGCTGGCCCTCTACGTGGTGTTCAACTCACCCATCAACATGCTGTGCGACAGCCCTACCGAGTATACGCGTGAGCCCGAGTCGCTCGAGTTCATCGCCTCCATCCCCACCGTATGGGATGAGACCGTGCCCCTCAGCGGCAGGGTTGGCGAACACGTGTCACTGGCTCGCCGCAGCGGCAGCGACTGGTACATCGGAGGCATCACAGGCTGGGAAAGCCGCGACATGGAGGTCGACCTCTCTTTCCTTCCCGCAGGGCGGTACGAGATGACCCTCTTCCGGGACGGAGCCAACGCACACCGTAAAGGTAGCGACTACAGGAAAGAAACACGCAATATCGCATCCGGAGAGACCATCCGCCTGCACCTCGCTCCCGGAGGCGGATTCGCCGTTAAACTACAAAAAATTACAGACTAAAAAAACCATTTTTATGATGAAAAAATTATTGA
>JBGZJM010000239.1:0-3699 GCA_041848845.1 Petrimonas sp.
AAGGCTGTAACAAGAAGTACAAGTCCAGAAAGGTGAAGTCAAAGAAAGGCCCGGGCCGTCCGACGAAGCCCAAGACAACCACCCTCGAGAGTTAATTGTACAATTAATTGCAAAACTCACATCAAAAGGAAGGGTTGTCTTCATATATACTCTCTGCCGATTATTAAAGAATAAACGAACAACAAATATATGCAGTTATGAAAAAAATTATTACTCCATTATTCGTATCGATTACCATCATTTTAATGTCATGCGCGCAACAACATGAAAGAGACAATCATGAAAACGATATTGTTATCGAAAACGAGCAATTTAAATTAATCATCGGAAATAATGCCATTGCCAAAAGCCTGACTCTTAAATCCACGAATGAAGAGTGTTTGATGCAGGGAGAAAATATCGCCGTTTTCTCGGTGACTCAGGAAAGGCCGTACCACAATGAAATAAAATTGGGTCACCCCAACAAGAAAACAACGTACCAGGCCGACACGATTTACCGAGAGGGAGACAAACTCATTGTCGGGTTTGAATTAATTCCGTACAAGGCGATTATTCAAGTCGAGGAAACACCGGCTTATACAGGTTTCAGCCTTTACGATTTTATTACGGACGGCGTTTATCCCCCATACCTTAAAATAACTCCTCCTCCCGCTACTGAAGTATGTATTTTACAATTACCCATCCGTAACCGGGAGAATTTTGGAGAATGGCTAAATGTCAGTTGGGATAACAAGGCCGCTATTAATGTGTTAGCCACGGATGAATATGCCTATATCGATTTTGAGAAACGCAACGGTTATAAAATATTGAGGGCAAGTGCCGTTAAGGAGATAAAATTTAAAGGCACCGGGGCTGCATTAATTGTTTCCGAGGCCGATAAATTGCTGGATCATATTGCCCGGATAGAAAATGACTTTAATCTGCCCAAAGGCGTAGAAAGCCGGAGAAATGATTTTATCAATGCTTCCTATTATTGGACGGCAAACATAAATCCGGCGAACGTCGATCAACACATCCAATATGCCAAGAAGGGTGGTTTCAGGCTGATGAATATCTATTACCCCAGTTTTGAAGGCGGAGGAGGATACGGTATGATTGGAAGTTATGAAATTGACAAGACGCTATATCCCAACGGAAAAGAAGACCTGCAAAAAATGCTGGACAAGATTAAAGCGGAAGGAATCGTTCCCGGTGTCCATTTCCTTCATTCACATATCGGTAGAAAGAGCCGGTACGTAACTCCCCTCCCCGATTACCGGCTAAACCTCGTAAAAACATTTAATCTGTCGGAAAACCTGGGAAGGGACGATACGACCGTGTATGTAGAACAAAATCCCGAAGGATCCGTCATGGCGGAGGGATGCCGGGTTTTGAAGGTGGGGACGGAACTTATTTCGTATGAGAATTTTACCACTACAGTGCCTTATAAATTTACGGGATGTAAAAGAGGAATCGACAACACTACGGTGAACAGCCTTCCCAAGGGATACTCCATTGGAATACTGGATGTCAGCGAATTCGGCGCTACCAGTGTTTATATAAACCAGAAAACCAGCTTACAAGATGAAATTGCGGAAAAAATTGCGGCTATTTACGATGCCGGATTTCAATTTTTTTATTTTGACGGTTCAGAGGGAGTGGATCCTCCATTCGGTATCAACGTGGCTTTAGCGCAATACAGGGTATTTAAACGGTTAAAACCCATGCCTTTATTTGCAGAGGGGGCTGCTAAAACACATTTCAGCTGGCATATGTTGAGTGGAGGAAATGCCTTTGATGTTTTCAGGCCGGAAGTATTGAAGGAAGAAACAAAAAAATGGCCGGCAGAAGAAGCTCCACGGATGAGACAGGATTTTACACGAATCAACTTCGGGTGGTTGGGTTATTGGATTCCAAGTGAGACAACCGTGGGAACACAACCGGATATGTTGGAATACGTCACCGGTGTGGCAGCGGCCTGGGATTGCCCGATTTCCATTCATTCCAACCTCCAGGCATTTGAAGCGCATCCGAGAACTCCGGACAACCTGGAAGTAGTGCGAAGATGGGAGGAGGTCAGGGCAAAGCATTGGCTCACGGAAAAGCAGAAGAATGAACTGAAAAATACGGAACAAGAGCATCATCTATTACTGAATGAACAAGATCAATTTGAGTTGGTGCCTTATGAACAGGTCTCCGGTGCGGCGGGAAGCAGCAAAGAAATCCGGGCTTTTCTATTTCAGAGAAAGGGAGAATACTACGTTGTTTATTGGCACATTTCCGGAGACAAACAACTTCAATTACCGTTGAAATCTTCCGATATTACCTTATACAAGACATTAGGTGAGAAAGAGCCTGTCACGGCCGATTCGGACGGTAACATCATCATTCCCCTAAATGACAGACGGTATATCCGAATCCATAAACTCAGCAAAAAAGAGATACTGGCCGCGCTGTCTAAAGCTCGAATCATTGACTGAAACTATTTAACACATTAGGCCTTATCCGCAATACCTCTTTGAAAGCGCAGCTTCCCGACGTGGAAATCGTAAAATCGATTGATTAAAAAAAGTAAAAAACCGCCTCATTCCTGAGACGGTTTATAATCTATAGTCTGAATGAAAATCACCTCACTTCCCAACCCAGCGCGCTGGCGCCAAGTACCGCCGCATCGCTTTCCTTGAGTTCGGAAAAGATCAGCTTCACTTTGTTTTTGAAAATGGGCAACAGGTTTCTTTCCATCGATTCGCGGATCGGGTTCATGATGAGATCACCGGCTTTCGCCAATCCTCCAAAAAGGATGATGGCTTCGGGACTTGAGAATGCCACGAAATCGGCAAACGCTTCACCCAGCATTTCACCGGTAAAACGGAATATTTCTTTGGCCATTTCATCGCCTGCCATAGCCGCATCAAAGACATCTTTAGAAGTGATGTCATCGATAGGGATGTTACGCAACTGAGTTTTTGCGTCGTGTTGAATCTCCAGGTATTCACGTGCGGTACGGGCTACTCCCGTTGCCGAGGTATATGCCTCCAGGCATCCCGCTCTTCCGCAACCACAAACCCTTCCGTTCGTGCGCCGCATGATTACGTGCCCAAGCTCCCCGGCAAAACCATCGTGACCGTAAACCATCTGTCCGTTCACCACAATTCCACTTCCTACCCCGGTTCCGAGAGTGATTACAATAAAATCTTTCATTCCGCGGGCCGCCCCGTACGTCATTTCGCCGATGGCTGCCGCATTGGCATCGTTGGTAAGCGCCACGGGAATACCTACTCTGTCTTCCAGCATTTGTGCAAACGGAATAATTCCTTTCCAACGGAGGTTGGGAGCAAATTCGATGCTTCCGGTGAAATAGTTGCCGTTGGGCGTTCCGGCCCCGATTCCTTTGATTTGATCTTTGGTGGCAATATCCTTGATCACGTCTTCAATCACCCGGCTCAATTCATCCAAGTAATCCTCCACTTCAGCATGCTTGGCCGTCTTCAAACTCCCGCTACGCAAGATCTGTCCCCTCTTGTCAACGATACCCACAACCGTATTTGTACCGCCGACATCTATACCTATAACATAAGGTTTATCCATGAGTTTCTGTTTAAATGTTATTCAATGAGATTAATTGTTCTTGCAAATATACGATTAATTTGTCATCCTTACTTGAAATCGTTAAAAAAAAATTACGGTCAATCTGCTTTTTTCAAATTAAACTCAAATAAT
>JBGZJM010000240.1:0-8760 GCA_041848845.1 Petrimonas sp.
ATTCTTTCAGGATATCGTTCTGAATCGTTCCGGCCATCTCTTCCAGATTAGCTCCCTGTTCCTGTGCGGCAACAATATAGAAAGCCAGAATGGGTAACACGGCACCGTTCATGGTCATGGAAACGGACATCTTGTTGAGCGGAATTCCATCGAAAAGAATTTTCATGTCTTCCACCGAACAGATCGACACCCCCGCTTTGCCCACATCGCCTACCACACGCTCGTTATCGGCATCGTATCCGCGGTGGGTGGGCAGATCGAAAGCTACGGACAACCCCTTTTGGCCCGAAGCCAGGTTGCGGCGGTAAAAGGCATTGGACTCTTCGGCAGTGGAAAATCCGGCATACTGGCGAATGGTCCACGGACGCATTACATACATGGTAGAATAAGGTCCACGCAAGAAAGGCTCCACCCCGGCAGCATATCCGAGATGCTCCATTCCTTCGAGATCTTCCTTTGTGTATACAGGTTTCACCGGGATTTGTTCCGGTGTAAGCCAATCGGCTTTTATTTCATTTTTCTCAGCCCATCCGGCAACGTCTGTCGCTTCAAAGCCGGCCGATTTAAAATCAATACTTTTGAAATCAGGTTTCATTTTATTTTAGATTTTAGACTATCAGATAATTAGACTGACAGGCCTATTAATTTTATTTTTTCTTTGTTATATGCTCTTTGCCCTACGCTCCAAATAAACGGCGCGATAAAGTTTGCCGCCGGTAACAGCATGCTGAACATCAACACCAGTTTTGCAGTACAGGGTCGAGAGTTAGAGCAATCTCCCGTTAAACCCTTTCAACGTTTCATACACATTGCTGCGAACGTGAATGAAGTATTCAATTCCGCGAGCTTTCAAATCGTCCATACAAGCGGGAGCACCTGCAACTACAAAGATTTCTTTTCCGCCTTTCAACAGATCGAAAGCTTTAGGTGCCAGTTCCACGTACTCGTCGTCACTCGAACAAAGAACCACCACGTCGGCGCCGGCATTACGGGCGGCAGTTACGCCATCTTCCACCGTAGGGAAACCGTTGTTGTCGATAATCCGGTATCCCGCACACGAAAAGAAGTTGCTGGAGAATTGCGAACGGGCGAGGCGCATGGCCAGGTTCCCGATAGTGAGCATAAACACCTTCGGTGTTTTATCGCTCCTTTCCGTAGCCAGACGAAGCGTGTTGAACGGTTCGGCCAAACGCCGTATCGCAAGTGGCTTTAACGCCGTATTGTCTCCGGTACCGCATCCACACGAATGATCTTTAGGATCGGCTAATTTTTCAGCCATCGTTTCCGTGAAGTTCGGATACTGGTTGGTTCCCAGCAGAATTTCCTTTCTGTTGGCCAATGCATTTAAACGAGCATCGGACGATGCTGCGATGGCATCTTGTACAGTACCTGCTTTGAGAGCTTCGTAAAAACCTTTTTCTTCAGTTTCGAGGAATAATTTCCACGCTTGTTCGGCGAGCGACACAGTTAACGTTTCTATGTAATAAGAGCCCGAAGAAGGATCGGTAACTTTATCGAAGTGTGCTTCCTCTTTCAACAACAGTTGCTGGTTCACGGCAATGCGTTCCGCAAATTCGGACGGTGTTTCAAACGCTTCGTCAAAAGGACGTACCGTCAGTGAATCCACCGCCCCAATGGTAGCCGACATAGCTTCAGTCTGTGTACGTAGCAGATTCACGTACGGGTCATATAATGACTGGTTAAACCGTGATGTGGAAGCGTGAATATTCATTTTGGCCGCACAAAGGCAAGTGCCGTCTGCAGCGGTGTTTTCACATTCAATATAAGGAGGACAAGGCGGCTTGTATGCATTCACAACTTCAGCCCACAACCAACGTCCCGCACGAAATTTGGCAATTTCCATAAAATAGTTGGATCCCACACCAAGCTCAAACTTAATTTTCTTGGCTGCCAACGACGGGGCAAGCCCTTTTTCGATGAGTGCGCCCAGCACCTGATTTCCGTAGGAAAGGCTGAAGCCCAACTCCTGGTAGCTGTATGCTCCGGCATCGTTCAGCAGGTTTCCGGTAATGGAAATACTTCTGTAGCGGGGAAGCGAAGCCGTGATTTTCACCATCTCGGCAGCATCATTCATCCAGTTGGGCACATCCACTCCTTTTTTCAGGATTTTCCGGAACGGATCGTACTCGATGGAACCGAAACATTTCAGGAGATCCAGGTTTTGCGATGTAACGTAAGCCACCACAAGCCGGGCAAGTTCGTGCGTTTTGGAAATACAGGTTCTGAAGTTCAACTCCACTTTATCGGGAGCGATGCCGTTGAGAAGAACTTTGAGGTTTTCCGCCGAAAGGTTGTTTTTCGGAAGATGAAACCCAAGCGATGTGACGCCTTTTTCCAACAGCGACAAGGCTTTTTTGTTGGCTTCGGCATAATCATTCACGTCGATGTCCTGACGCACATACCAAACATTGTCCTTTCTTGTGCCGCGCACGTAAGGGAATTGTCCCGGCAGATTCCCGGCCGAAGAAAATCCCTCGATATTTTCGGCCCTGTAGAAAGGATTTACATTAAAACCTTCGTTTGTTTTCCACACCAGTCTTTTTTGAAAGTCAGCCCCTTTCAGGTCCTTATTAATAACTTCCATCCACTCTTCGGTGGATACCGGTGGGAAATCGGTAAAAAGTTTTTCTTTCTGATCACTCATAATTTACTCCTATTTATTATTTTGGGTTTTTCAAGTTTAATGCAGAGAACAAATTTTCTCGTTAATCTTTTGTCATCAATAAGCATGCAAAATTACTCTTTTTTGCTTAGTTAAAAAAGTGTTTTAGGGATTTGTTTTTGAGAAGTTAACGGCAAAAGAAACCGTTTTCTTTCTTTTGCTTATTGTTGTTAGCGAATGTTTTGTAAATTTGGGCGAAAAATCGCTTATTCTGAATCCTCGGTTCGGACAAGGTTATGGTTTAACTCGGGGTTTCGCTTTAATTTTAATCGGATGAAACATATTTTTTCTTTTCTCATTTTTATTTTTATCGTCGGCTGTGCAACCGTTGCTTCCGCACAACAGACAAACATCGTATTTATCGGCAACAGCATCACGCAGGGAGTTATACTGGATGACCCAGGCGAAGAAGCGCCTCCCGTGCGGGCTGTACGGTGGCTGGAACAACAAATCCCGGGAAAAATTGAATTTCGCAATTGCGGTATAAGTGGCTCGACTACAGTGAACTTCCTGCCCGCCTCCAACACTTTTTTCACAAGAGTGAAAGCTGCTGCCGACGAGTTCTCGAAAGGAGGCGGGACGCTTCTCTTCTCCATTATGCTGGGAACCAACGACAGCGCGTTGCGTGGGAACCTCAAGTCGCGCATGCAGCCTGAACAATATTACACGAACATGAAGGCGATCACGGATGAACTCCTGCGGTTGTATCCTTCCTGCCGGATCGTGCTCAACCGACCCATATGGTACAGCCCCACCACACACAACACGTCCACTTATCTGCAGGAAGGGCTGGATGTGTTACAATCTTATTTTCCGGAATTGAAGAAGCTGGCAGCCGATTATTGTTTCACTTTTCCCGGACAGGTAATGCTGGGGGACACAGCCGCATTCGATCATTTCAAAGACAACAAACCGCTCTTTTTCAAAGAAGAAGGCAACTCGGGAACATTTTACCTTCATCCGAACAAGACAGGTGCGCAAAAACTCGGGGAATTCTGGGGTAAAGCCATCAAACGAGCCGTTCAACCCGAAGAATGGACAGAATACCCGTTGGGAACTGTAAAAGATACTCCGGCAATGGACAGGGGCATTGCTCTTATCGTGCTGAAGTACCGGATGCCGCAAGCCAATCCTTCTGTTCCGGTTACTGATGTGCAGGCAGCTTTCGATCTGGTGAAACAGAACGCATCGGAATGGCGCATTAATCCGGTGGATATCGGTATAATGGGCTCATCGGCAGGTGGGCACCTGGCTTCAACTTACGCTACGCATACCACCGGCGCCGAACGTCCCGCCTTCCAGATACTGCTTTACCCGGTAATAACCATGGATAAAACATTTACACACGCTGGATCGAGAAAAAACCTGATCGGGGAAGATCCTTCGACAGAACAACGTTCCGGCGACATTTTTGTTGTATCCGTCCGGAGGTCACGGTTTCGGATACAGGGAATCCTATTCGTACCATTCTCTTTTTCTTTCCGAACTATCGAAGTGGCTGGAGGGGTTACGTGAATAGACCTGGCAATTTTCTCAACCACGGCTTCGGCATATCTTTTGCCTTTTTCGGCGGTAGATTTCTCGGGATTACCTATTCCCGTGTCTTCAGAAAGCTGTTGCCAGGGTCGTGGCAGCCAGCCAATTCTTTGGTTGATCGACTCCATCGGTAAAGGGGTGATTTTGCCACTACCGGCTTGTTCCATCTTCACCAGATCGGGGCGGTAATGGAGCAGTACCGAGGTTTCCTGCTCTCCACCGTGCTCATCGATCTTCTCTTCGAAGTAGTTACCGACAGGCACAATGGACCACCAGTCCACCGCGATAACGGTAAAATCGGGATATTTCTTGACCAAATCACGAATGTAGGTCTTGAATGTATTGCCGCCGTGTCCGTTTACGATGACCAGCTTTTTCAACCCTTGCCCGTGCAGGGAATCCACGATATCGCACAATATGGCTTTTTGCGTTTCGCTGTTCGTGTGAATGCACAACGGCAAGTCCCATTGTCCGGGGTTTTGTGATCCGAAATAAACAGGCGGCAGAACAGCACACAACACGCCGGATTTCTCATAAGCGAGCAAAGCGCTCTCCAAGGCTATGTGATGCGACAAATAACAATCCGTAAGGTACGGCAAATGGTAATTGTGCGGTTCAAAGCTCCCCAGGGCAATATCACGGCATCGTAGCCGGCTTCTTTTACGTCCTTCCAGTTGGCAGACCTTAAATCAATTGAGTTCATATGTTGAAAAATTAAATATCAATAAAGAGCAGCCATTTTTTTATCTGCTTTTCCAATCAACAGGAAAATAAAAATCATCATTACAATTTCCACAAGAACCACATACGGAAAAACATTCATTCCAAACTTTTCGGTCAGTATACCGATTGAATAATTTATGATTGTATTTCCTGTGAGCGCAATGAGCATCGCAAAACTGAAAGCAGTCCCGGAAACCTCCTTGAAGATTTCGCCTGCCAAACCCAGCATGACCGGAAATCCCGGGGCCAGGCCGCTACCGATAAGAAACATTCCCAACAAGTGCACAAAGTAGGACGCCGGTAGCACCAGACAGATCAACCCAAGCGAAAACAGCAATAACGACAATTGAATCAACCGGAAATGATGCCATTTTTTCAATACGCTTCCCGCAAGAATCCTCATGCAAACCAGTCCTGAAACAGAAACCGACAATGCTATCAATGCCTGGTATTGAGGCACGGCAAGTTTATCCATAAAAAACGAAACCGACCAATTGTTGATTATGGCTTCGAAGGCCGACTGAAAAAACAGGTAAAAACAAATGGCCATAAACAACTTGTTCTTTACAAAAACAGGAATGAGCTTTAACGATATTTTTTCCTTTTGAACGGTCAACGGATAATTGATGAGAAGAAAAATTAAGGCAACAGCCAGGCTGATGCCACTCACCACATCGACAACCAGGGTGTAATGCATCTCATCTATCCGGCTCAGGATCATTGGCATGGAAAATGCGCCCATACCGTAAAACAATCCCAGCCAGTTCAGGTTTATGATTTTATTTTTTCCTTCGCTTAAGTCGGAAACCAATGCGCTGGTACCGCCGTTAACGACTCCACCGCCCAATCCGAAAAAGAAAATACTGGCCCTCAACAAGTGAAGGGAATCCGCGTGGACTATCCCGAAAAAACCGAGCGACAGAAACAGCGAAGCAACGGAAAGCACCCACCTGTAACCGAACTTGTCTACAACAGGCCCAAACAAAACCGAGCCGGCAAGCATACCAACGGGAAGAACGGAGAATAAACCTCCGGCAGCAATATCGGACATTCCGAAACGGGCCTTCAGCAACGGCAAAATCGAACCGATAATCACCATGGATATTCCGAAAAGAAAGATGCCCGTAAAGTTGGCTATAAATGCAATTGTTTTATTATTCATGTTCCTTTTTGCCTTTGCTAAACAACATGGTCGCCGGGAGAAACATATCCGTTGGAAATAGAGTAAAACGTAAGCCCGGAAACCGTTTTAATACCGGTCTTCGCAATAATATTTTTACGGTGCGAAAGGACTGTGTTCAGGCTTATGTTCAGCTTATCGGCAATCTCCTTGTTTAAACGTCCCTGAACTATAAGCTTCAGCACCTCTATTTCCCGGTTGGTCAACTGCTTGTTCTCCTCCTGCGATTTATGTTCATCGGAGAAAGCACGGCTCAGGTGTTCGATATGTCCGGAATCCAGTTCCCTGAGTTTCGGACGCAACACTTTTTCCAGCAACCGGTTATGAATGTGCAGCTCCTTTTCGAGGGCGGCTATTGAAAAAATAACCGCATAAGCAAGGTTTTGGTTAAAATTTCCCGAAATATGCCTGATGATAATGTTTTTTAAATCGTGCAACAATTCATTTGGGTAGTCACTGAGCTGCTCAAGGCCTTGCTGCAGATGTTCAGAAAGCTCCGATTTGAACTGATAGAATATTTTATGCAACAGTTTTAACTCTTCATTTTCGCCACCGCTCATCGCGATAAAAGGGGTGAAGTGCTTTTCCAGGTTCGGAACAGACGCCTGCATATAATTTTCGACGGTACGTTTAAGATAATCCACGATAAGTGAGACATCAAACGCATCGAGATCCTTTTCCGGATCATATTCTTCATCCAGGTAAACATTCAGGATGGCCAGAATGAAATCAACGTTCAGGTCATTTTCCAAGCAGATTTTTTCGATCGTTTTCTCTCCCACCCCCAGCTTTATGCCAAACCTGTTCACAACAGGTATAAGTTCACTGTGCTCGGTAAGCAATTCAGATAAGACCGCATTTTTTTTAATGTCTGCCATTTATTTCCGGAAAGATTTTTCAGCAACCGAAGGGGAGCGATCCCGCCTGTATTCTTTGTAGAAATGCCGGACAACATCTATGGGATGCCAAAACAGCATTCTGGGGCCTGAAAATCGCATTACCTCCCTTATTTTCAATCGCATATCGTTTTTATAGCAATGAACGGCACAGGATCCGCAGGTAGGTTTTTTTTCACCGAAAGGGCAATTTTCAAGCCGTTTCATTGCATAATTTTTCAGTACGGCACATTCTTCACACAGTCCCGTCACATGTTTATGATTCGCCCTACAATAGATGGCGATCATCTTGCTCACCACTTTTTTTTCACCTTCGTTCATATATCGTTTAAACAGCCAGGCACGTTCTGTGACCCGCGTTATTGGTATAAGCCTGGTCATTACCTGAGCCGTTTTCTAAAAAGAGCCGTAAAAGTAACCTTTTTATTTTTTTTCTCAAAATCGGGACAAAATGATTTGATGAAAAGAGACACTTAATTCTTTTCCGAAGCCGGAGGAAGTTGTACTGTACGCATTTGCTGGAGGATATGCGATTGCCGTTGCCTGATATATGAAGAGGTTTTTTTGAGCTAAATTTCAGCGGATCAGGCAATGTTGCGGCCACCAATGCCGACTGTGATGCCGAAAGTTTCTCCGCCGTAGTATTGAAATGTTCGTGGGCAACCGCTTACCCGCCACTTTCCGTCGCTGAAACCGTGGCTGATAATTTCAAAACGCCCGATTTCCGATGTGTTTCCGACATGTGAACCGATACGGCACAAAGATACTAAAAATCACTCGTTTTTTTCTTCGTCATCAAATAATTCCCTTGACTGTTTTTTCGAGGCAATATCCCTTGTTCAGCTCAATGCGCCACCCCTCGCCGGTAATTTCATCTTCACCGGTCTTCACCGGTTCAGAAACAACCACCCATACATGTCCGGGCGACAACAACGCGCCTCCGCCGGTCACCGTCAAGATTCCCCAGTTGTCGCTGATGCGGAGGGTGGGATAAACCGTTCCTTCGTCAACATCCAGGGGAATCGGGTTAGCCGGGTCGAACGACATGCTCATATCCTCCAGCTTGATTTCAAGACGCGGTTTCTCCAGAAACTTGTTCCGCAACTCATTCAGTGTCAGTGTGTGTTTTTCGTCACGCAAGGTCTCTTCATCACGAATTTCCCTGCCGCGATAATCTTCCGCCAGTTGCCTCACGTATGAAGGCAAGACGATTCGCATATCCAATTCAAAAACCTCTTCGAAAAAATCCGTCAGATCGGTTTCTCCGGTAATGCCCTTGTTCCAGTCGTTGTTCTTCTGGTAAAGAAAAAAGCCATACACCGGAACAGTTTCATAAGCAAAAGACCTGACAAAGGAAGGCGTGTTGGGATAATTTTCCAGTCTCGCTATAAGGTATTCGCGCAATTGCCATTTGTCGCGTCCGCTCATCATTTGCCCGGTGTAGGTCGCGAGGCCTTCGAGCAACTCCAGTTTGTTTTCCGATAGTTGCGATCCGCCGTATACCAGATGACGATACTTTCTAAATATCAATGCATTACGCAAATGTTCTTCTGCCAGCGAAAGCCTTCTGGCCCTCAATGCCTTTTTTAAGGCTTCAAGTTCGAGCCGAAGAAATACCCTGCCGTCCTTCTCGTCCAGGTGATAATTATCCGATCCCCGTATATCGAAGCCAAGCGAAGGTTGTGCACTGTGAAACAGTTGGTGCGTAATGAGATCGAGTCGCTGGTATTTATTGGGTGAAA
>JBGZJM010000241.1:0-8223 GCA_041848845.1 Petrimonas sp.
GCCAAAGTATCGTACAGCGTTGGCCGAGAATCAAATAACGAATATGGAGAAACGTTGAACGGTATTCAGGCAAACAGAATAAACAGGACTTTAAAATGGACGCTTTCCAGAAACGCCCATAACCATAATTTTATCGATGCAGTAGATCCTTACGTGGTTAAAGGCGACCCAAGCAGTGGTTTGTTACCCTACATCGTTGAAGGAGGAAAACCGGGGATCGATGGGCAAGGAGACAAAGGTATCCAGGCATACTGTTTCCGGATGACGCTGACGGATCACCCCGAGAACAGGATTCCTTTCAAAAAGCCGGACAACTACAAGGAGATAAATTACGAACTCCTTTTCAGAAATTACGAAGCAGCGATCGGCCCGATTAAAGAAATGTATACTTACGGCGATAAACTGGTTCCCTGGATAAATTCGCCCATGCCCAACAGGAAGACGGACACAAACAATCAAAAAGGATTTTCGACCGATTTTATCGGGCAGAACTACGATTATCCCGAAGCAAGTTATGAAGAGAGGGAAAAAATCGTTCAGGCTCACCGCAACTATCAGCAGGGATTAATGTGGACATTGGCCTATCATCCGCGGATTCCTCAAAAAGTAAGGGATGCGGTATCAAAATGGGGTACCTGCAAGGATGAATATGAAAAGGGAAGCAACGGCTGGCAGGAACAGCTTTATATCCGGGAGGCCCGCCGCATGAAAAGCGCCTATGTTATGACACAGAAAAATTGCGAAAGAATAGAGGTCGTTGAAGATCCTGTGGGTATGGGAGCTTACGGTATGGATTCGCACCATGTAAAACGGTACGTGGATGCCAACGGTTTTGTGCAGAACGAAGGGAACGTGGAAGCACACGTCCCAAATCCTTACCCCATTAGCTTTCGGTCAATCATTCCTAAAAAAGATGAATGTGAAAACCTGGTGGTACCCGTGTGTGTAAGCGCGACCCATATTGCGTTTGGTTCTATTCGTATGGAACCCGTATTTATGGTGCTGGGACAATCTGCAGCAACTGCCGCCTGCCAGGCAATAGATCAACGGAAGGCCGTACAGGATATTGACTATTCATTACTGAAAGAAAGATTGCTTAAGGACAAACAAGTGTTGGAAATTGATATAAAGTAATATAAATTTTAATTGGGGGAATTATCCGGTGTTTTTCTAAAGTTCTGGATAATTTCCCGGTAATTTTGAAAAGATTTATTGTCATGAAAAAATATGGATATTTAATGGGTATAGTGTTGCTATTCCTATTACAAGCGTGCGGAAATTCAGCTACCTATAAGGCAAATGTCATTATTTACGGAGGAACTTCTGCCGCGGTGATCGCGGCTGTTGAAGTGGTTAAATCGGGGAAAAAAGCCATAATCGTTTCGCCGGACACGCATTTGGGAGGACTTTCTTCCGGCGGGCTGGGGTATACGGATACAGGCAACAAAGCCACCATTGGAGGGTTGTCCCGGGAGTTTTACCACAGGGTGTGGCTTCACTACAATGATTCGAACTCCTGGAAATGGGAAAAGCACGAGGAATATGGCAACAAGGGACAAGGAACCCCGGCCATGGACGGAGAAAACCGTACCATGTGGATTTTTGAACCGCACGTGGCGGAAAAAGTTTTTGAAGACTTCATCAGCGAGTACGATATTCCGGTATACAGGGATGAGTGGTTGAACCGGGAGTCGGGTGTGGTTACGAAAGACGGCAAAGTTGTGTCATTTACCACCCTTTCCGGAAAAACATTCAAGGGGAAAATGTTTATCGATGCTACTTACGAGGGAGATCTGATGGCAAGCGCAGGCATCAGTTATACAGTTGGAAGGGAAGCCTGTTCGGAATATAATGAGCAGTGGAACGGAGTGCAGGCCGGTGTATATCACCACGGGCATTATTTTAAATCCGACATTAGCCCTTATGTCATTCCGAACGATTCCAACAGTGGACTTTTGCCTTATGTTTCCAGCGAGCCCATTCAACCCAATTGTACGGGTGATGACAAGATTCAGGCTTACTGTTTCAGGTTATGCATGAGCAACCATCCGGACAACCGGGTACCGTTTGAAAAACCGGAGAACTATGATCCGAAGAATTACGAACTGTTGGCACGTGTGTTTGAATCGGGCTGGGATGAGTGGTTTAATAAGTATGACATGATTCCGAACCGTAAAACAGACACAAACAACCACGGCCCTTTCAGTACAGATTTTATCGGGATGAATTATGATTACCCTGAGGCATCTTACGAAAGAAGAAAGGAGATCATCGAAGAACACGAGAATTATCAGAAAGGTTTGTTGTATTTTGTATCGACAGACGAACGGGTTCCCGAAGATGTCAGAAACTCGATGAGCAAGTGGGGCCTGGCTAAGGACGAATTTACGGATAACGGCAACTGGCCACATCAATTGTATATCCGTGAAGCGAGAAGAATGATTGGTGCCCATGTAACCACAGAAAACGAAGTCCTGGGAAAAACCAACGTTAATGACCCTGTAGGTATGGGATCCTATACCATGGATTCTCACAACATACAGCGATACGTAACAGAAAAAGGCTATGTCCAGAATGAAGGCGACGTAGGCGTTCACCCGGGAAAACCGTACAAGATTTCGTATGGTTCCATTACCCCTAAAAAGGAAGAATGTACCAATCTGCTTGTCCCGGTCTGTGTTTCGTCAAGCCATATCGCTTTTGGCTCGATCCGCATGGAACCGGTATTCATGATTCTGGGGCAATCGGCAGCTACCGCAGCCTGCATGGCTATAGACCGGAAAGAGGCCGTACAGGATATTGATTACTCGCTGTTAAAGGAAAAGTTGCTGAGCAAAAATCAGATACTTGGAATTGAATAAAAAAACACCATGACAGTTGCGACGCTTTCAAGATCCCGGCCATGCCGGAGAGGCGCAGTGCCAACAGTTCCGATTTGATTTGTTCCATTGTTCCTGAATTCATTCGATGTTTTATTGACCCGGCTTCGACGCCGGGGAAACTCTAGGGTCGTGCTCGGACAGGAGGAAAACGGGTTCGTTTTCCTCCTGTCCGATTTTTCCTGTTTCCAAACGAAAATCAACCCGATTAAAGGAATTGAAATACAAAATCAGGTGTAAGCATTTTTTTATTTTCATAATATTTTTGCATCTTTGTAAAAATATGTTCGTTAAAATTGGTCGTTCTGAGTCGTATTCACATCCCGATAATAATCTATGATATCCATTCCCGAAAAGGGAACTTTCTTTTTATGCGTAAAACTGTTTTGCATTGGATAAACAACTTGAAATAGAATGCCTGACAAATCTTTCTGAAGGGGACCACCGGTCATACGAATTATTATTCCTTGCATATCACCCTAAAATTTATCATTTTTTATGCGGTTTTATAAAAAATGAAGAGGAGGCGTATGATATGACGCAGGAGGTATTCTATAAAATATGGGCGAACCGTGAAATGATGGGGAAAGTCAAATCGTTTAAAGCTTATCTGTTTACCGTGGCAAGGCACATGATTCATAATCACTACGAACATAATCTTGTAAAGGAGAAATACGCCCTTAGTCAGTCGGATCGGTCGGAGATATATGAGCCGGAACAGGATATGTTTGCCAAAGACCTTTCTTTATTAATCGACCTGGTAATTTCTCAAATGCCGGAACAGCGCCAGCGAATATTTAAGATGAGCCGCAAAGAAGGTTTTTCGAGCGACAAGATAGCTTCCCTCCTCAATATCAACAAGCGCACGGTAGAGAACCATATTTCCAATGCATTGAACGATTTGAGAAAGGCGCTTCAACATGTTTCTTCTTTACTCCTTTAAAAAAAAATGCACTTTGGCTTGTGCGTTCCTCTCCGTTTTCCTGTCTACCCTAATATAAAGCACATATATTAATAATCTTTAACCAACGGAGTGAAGAATAGCTATTATATACAATGGATAAGTACCATATCCGCATATTGATAACCCGTTTTTTTGAGAATGATTTTCCCAAAGAATCCATTCTTAAATTTCAACAATGGTTTACACGTAAAGAAGACAGCGTGGTAAAGAACGAGGTGCTGGAAGAACTGTGGGACCGGGAAGCGGCTGAAGCTAACGCCCGCACCCTATTGGCCTTGGACGAGATGAATAAAAGGATCGGGAAGGACAAGAAAACGGTAAAACTGCCATTATCCCGAAGGTTGCTTCGCATTGCTTCCATACTACTGTTGCCGGTTACAGGCGGATTGTTCACCTGTTGGCTGATGAATAATCAATCAGTTTCTTCGGTGCCGGCCGCACCACAGACAGAAATAGTGGAACACATTGTTCCTGACGGAAAAATAAAGCAGGTATTTCTGCCCGACGGATCTGAAGTATGGCTGAATGCCGGCTCCATGTTACTGTACCCCGGTGACTTTTCGGGATCGACACGGCGCCTGTTTCTGAATGGAGAAGCCACTTTCCGCGTTGAAAAAGATCCCGGAAGGCCCTTTATCGTGAAAACCCAATACATGGAAGTAGAGGCACTGGGAACAACATTTAACGTGAAGTCATACGTGGATCTGGGTACTATGGCAGTTACCTTGGAAGAAGGATCGGTGAGGGTGGATGTTGCCGGGAAAGTGAGCGTATCGGAAGTAATCAGTCCCAACGAGCAGTTCGTTTACGATCATCGCCAGGGGAAAATATCAAAGTTGCGGATTGATGCGGAACTCGTTTCCAAATGGAAAGACGGATACCTTGTATTCGAAGAAGCTTCTTTCGAGGAGATTATTCATACCATTGAGCGCCGTTTCAATGTTACGGTTAATTATGATATAAGGAAATATGGCGGGGGACGTTTTTCTGTCAAATATACGCCTTATGAGAACGTCCGGCAGGTATTGACTATCCTGGAGACATTGAATCCCGGATTAAAATGGACAATTAAAGACAACACCATTGATATAAGATAAGAGAGGAGAGCTTGCCCATGAAAAAAAGAGCCGGGAAGCCTGTGTCGCAAAAAGCTTCCCGGTTTGAAATCGTTACATACCACAACAATTAATATCCATGAAATGAAGACAGGGATAATTGCATAAAGTACTAACTATCAATTTACAAAATTATGAAAATATATCCAATAAAAAACAGATTGAGAAAAAATTATCCGAACCGGTTTCTCTTTCTGTTCATTAGCCTTTTTCTTTTTCAGACACAAGTCTCACAGGCACAACAGGTTTCCTTATCCAACTCCCGCCTGACGCTCAGAACGGCTTTTACCGAAATAGAGAGGCAGACCGGCATGTCGGTCGACTATAACCGTGAAATTATCGATGTAAACAAAACAGCATCCATACCTCGAAAAGATGGTTCGTTATCCGAAATCATGACCGCTTTACTGCAAGGAACAGGCTGTACGTACGTGGTACGCGAAAAACATGTTGTCATTTCTAAAATACAGGCAACAGCCCAACAGACCCGGAAAAATGTGACAGGCAACATCACCGACCAGCAAGGGGAACCCGTTATCGGGGCCAATATTGTTGAAAAAGGCACTACCAACGGAACCGTTACCGATATCGATGGGAACTTTACGTTAAGTGTGGAAAACGATGCGATACTGATTGTATCCTACATCGGTTATCTGTCGCAGGAGGTCACAACAGCAGGCCGGAATATTGTGAACACAATTTTGCAGGAAGACACAAAAACATTGGATGAACTTGTGGTTGTGGGGTATGGTACTGCCCGTAAAAGTGATCTCACAGGCTCTATATCAAGCGTGCAGGGTGCGGACCTGACCAACCGTTCTACACAACAGTTGTCTACCGCCATGCAAGGTCAAATCGCCGGTGTACAGGTAACCCGTAACAACGGAGGTCCCGGGGCCTCGGCAACGATTCGCATACGCGGCGTTACCACACTTTCGAATAACGATCCCCTGGTGATTGTCGATGGGGTACCCTCATCTCTCAATGATGTTGTAGCGTCTGACGTGCAGACCATGACCGTGTTGAAAGACGCGGCTTCAGCCGCCATCTACGGATCGCGCGCTGCCGCAGGCGTTATCCTGATCACTACCAAGCGGGCCAAGGATCGCCAGTTCTCTTTCGATTACAACTACGAGTACGCTATCGACAGACCTACGGCACGCCCTACGAACGGCGATGTGATTGACTGGATGAACATACAGAATGAAGTAAAGTGGAACGACGGGGCTTCGGATCCCTACTCGCAATATTCGCAGGAAACCATCGCCTCCTGGCTTGACAACCACGCCAGCGATCCTTACCGTTATCCTAACACAGACTGGGTGAACCTGCTGCTGAAGAGATCCACTTCTCACGAACAACATGTGTTGAGTGTTTCGGGAGGGACGGAGAAACTGCGCACGAAATCTACCTTCAACTACCAGAAAGGTGACGGCTATTACGAAAACAGGTCATACGAACGCATAGCCGGCCGCATTAATAACGACTACCTGGTATCGGACTGGCTTCGCACCAATATCGACCTTGATTTCTCTAAATCGAACTCGATCAATCCTGCAGAAATTAACCCCGTGTATTGGGCTTACTTAGCCGCGCCGTATTACGCTCCTTTCCTGGAGGACGGACGGTATGCCGACTCAAAAGACGGGGCGAACGGGCTAGCCGGACTCCAAAAAGGAGGAACAAACAAAACCAACTATTACAAGTTTGGAGGCAAAGCGCAGATCGACATCACACCAATGGAGGGGCTCACGCTGAGCGCTATCTATTCACCGCGTTTCGCATTTACCAAAGGTAAGAAATTTTCGCGTGCTGTTCCTGTCTATTACCCAAATGGGGGCATGACCTACATGCAGGCGCACAGGACAACATATCTTCAGGAGGTACGAGACGACAATAACAGCCAAACCTGGCAATTCTACGGAAACTACCAGAACACCTGGGGCAACCACTCATTCAATGCGATGGCCGGCTACGAGGGTTTTCTCTATCGGTGGGAGAATCAGGGAGCATCACGCACCAACTACCTCCTGGATTCCTACCCTTATCTCAATATCGGCCCTGAAGACTACCAGTATAATACCGGTAAAGCAGGACACAACGCATACGAATCGGTATTCGGCCGCCTGATGTACTCATACAAGAGCAGGTACATGATCCAGGGTAACGTACGTTCGGATGGCTCGTCGCGCTTTTCAAAGGAAAACCGTTGGGGTACATTTTACTCGATGTCGGCCGGTTGGGTGATGTCGGAAGAATCTTGGTTTAAAAACAACCTGGTAGATTACTTGAAGCTGCGCGGTTCTATAGGTCAACTCGGTAACGAACGTATCGGTTCGGAGTTCCCCTATCAGGCAGCTATCACCTTTGGCAACAGCAACATGTACGACAAGTCCTCCCAATCGGTGACCGCCTTGCAGAATGCTGCTCAAGTCTATTACGCGTTTAGGAATATTACGTGGGAAACCACAACAACATACGGTGCCGGCGTTGACCTCGCATTGTTAAACAACCGCCTGCGCTTTACCGGAGATTACTATTACAAGAAAACCACCGATATGTTGCTCACACTCGGGTTTCCCTCGTACGCTGGATTCTCCGCTCCTTCACAGAATGCGGGCGATATGTATACCAAAGGGTGGGACCTGGAATTAGGCTGGTCAGACACTGTAGGAGATTTATGGTACAGCGTTTCAGCTAACCTGTCGGATTACCGTTCAAAAATGGGTTACCTGGGTGACAGACGCACGATAAATGGCAACTTGATATACGAGGAGGGATCGTACTACAACGAGTGGTACATGTACAAGAGTGACGGCCTGTTCATTACAGACGCTGACCTGTTGGACGAAGAAGGCAAAAAGTATCCCACACTGACGGCAAATGACAAGGCAGGTAACATCAAGTATGTGGACATAGATGAAAACGGCGTTATCAATTCCGACGATAAGGTTCGTCTGGGCAACTCGATGCCTGAATACCTGTATGGAGGTAATGCTTCACTCGGTTGGAAGAACTTCGATTTAAACCTCTCATTCCAGGGCGTGGGCCATCAACGCGTATTGTTCAACTCGGCATGGATCCAGCCTCTGAAAGAACAATGGGGTGCTGTTCCTTCACTATTACTGGGCAATTACTGGAGCCGGCATAACACCGAAGAACAGAACCGGTTGGCCAAATACCCCCGCCTGACGTACACGAATACCACCAATACCTATGCCGGATCGGACTACTGGCTCTTCAACGGTGCCTATTTCCGCATGAA
>JBGZJM010000242.1:0-5109 GCA_041848845.1 Petrimonas sp.
GAGCGTGCCAGATTCGACGAGGAAGCCTACGCTTTCTACACCGGACAGGTTATTTTGGACGCCCGCAAAAGCGAGAAAATGACGCAAAAAGAGCTTGCCGATAAATTGGGTGTGGATAAATCGTACATTTCCAAAATCGAGAACGGCGTGGTGAATCCGAGTGTAGGTTTTTTTTATCGGATCATGAATGCCCTTGGCCTGAATGTGGAAATTACCAAAACGGTTGGGTGAATGTGACGTACTCCCGTGAAGGGTGTCGGGAGGAGTTTCACAATGCCAACGTGATCATCCGATTCACGGTCTTCTTCTTGGGCGAATAACCCAGGTATCCGGCAATCTCTTCCTCGAGCCGTTTGACGGCTTTATAGACATGGGTTTCCACAGTCCGGGGCGAGAGTTGCAGGATTTCAGCCGTTTGTTTGGCGGTCAATCCGTTTTCCTTTATCATGCGGAAAATGATCCGTTGTTGTTCGGGGAGTTGACTGATCAATCGGTTTAACTTCTCATACAGTTCCCGATGTTCCATTACTTCGTGCGGATTCTCGTATTCCGCTGTTTTCATATCGGGTTGTTCCTCAATGGTTACGGTATATATTTTGCTTCGCAAAGTGTTGAGGCATCTGTTTTTTACCGATACGTACAAGTAGGTGTCCGCATGATCAACAGCGGCTAAATTTTCACGATTTATCCAAAGCGATACAAAAACATCCGACACCACTTCTTCCGCCAGACCGCTTTCGGAAACAAAGGTTTGGGCAAAACCCACCAATCTCGCATACCAATCCCGAAAAAGCATATCAAACGCCTCCCGGTTTCCGGTAGATATTTGATTGAACAGATGTTTAGTATTCACAACGGATGGTTGCAAAGCTATAGCGTTTGTTTAGGTATGTTGAGTCATGATGTATCGGAATACAAAGATAAGTTTTTCGGGGAAAACGGCAAACTCACGTTTCCGTTGCCACGTAACTTGCCGCATAACCCGGACTACTGATTAAAATTCAACCTTAGACTCATTCCCGCGCTTGTGTTGGCCGTGGGGTAGGCCGATGAGGAGACCAACGGCACATGGACGGTTTTATCGAAGAACGCGCGGAGCGTGAGTGACCGGCTCAACGCATAGTCGGCGGAGAAGCGGATGGCGGTGGTCTTTAATCCGCTGGTGGCCTGGGTAAACCGGTCTTCGATCTTACGGATAAGGGCTTGTGTAACTTTATGCGAGACATCTACCCGGATGTTCAGGTCGTTGTTGAATTCCGGCAGGTTATCCGGGGTGTCCGTTTGCGTTGTCCGTATGCGGTTTACGCGTGTCCGCCGCCTGTCGGCTTTTATCGAGTTGGAGCCAAAGCCGATAATGCGGTTGAAATCGGTCAGCCGGTAGCCCAGCCCGAAAACCATGTCGTTGTCGTTCGTTTCCACAACCTGATAAGACGCGATGTTCAGGTTGAGCGAACGCGTGTGGTTAATGCGGAAACTGAAGGTCATGTTGTTATCGAGTACCCCCCGTGCCTCGATGAGCGGGTTGAAGGTTTCGATCAGGTTTACCGCGGGGATGTCGTAAGGCGACGACGGGACAGGAGAACCGGTAAGCTCATCGCGGACGTATCCCAAATCGGACGTATCATCCAGGGGGACCCAGCTGAGAAACGAGGAGAATGCCCCTACGCGGTATTGCGAAACATATTTGTGTGCAAGCGTCAGCGATTTGAAGTTTGTCCGGAGCGCGGGCAGCATTTGCAAAACGTTGTACGAAATGTCCCAGTTGGGCAGGAGCGATAACAGGTTGGGAAAAGCGGTCAATCCGATTTTTTGGGCATCCTGCCCCGTGTAGGCTGCCAGGAAAGAGGGAATCAGCACGTCTGCCGAATGAAGGTTCACGTCGCCGTTGGCCGGATTAAAGGGTTGGTTTTGAAATGCCGTTTCGGCAATAAATCCCCGATTGGGGTAGGTGGTGTTTTGGTAGCGGCCGCGTATTCTGCCGGCGACGATTTCCCGGTTTGCCAGGAACCGGTCGAACGATGCCGAGGCATAACCATTTCCGGCCTTGGAGTGCTCGAAAGCCGAAGCCAGGGTTAACGTGCTTATTGTGAAACTTCCGCCGTAAATTTTGGGCATTCCGTCGAACATGTACTGAATTTCCGTCCGGCGGCTGTTTTCATACAGTGCATTCAAATCGATTTTCAGGCCGCGAAACGGTTCAAGGGTGGCATCCATACGCACGTTGTGTGTTTGTTGGTATAGAGCCGGCGATATATTGTCCGGGTTTTTA
The DNA here is from genome assembly GCA_041848845.1 of Petrimonas sp. Lineage (GTDB taxonomy): Bacteria > Bacteroidota > Bacteroidia > Bacteroidales > Dysgonomonadaceae > Petrimonas. Next base: position 2,270 of record JBGZJM010000242.1, read on the forward strand.
ACCAGCCAGTTGTTGGCATCGGCCTTTTCCAGAAAACGTTCACCTCCATCAAATCCAAAAGCGAAGCCCAATCCGGGAATCAGTCCCGCAGGCGTATGGCTTTGTCCGAAAAAATCACCGATCGTGGGATCGAAACCCGGAATATCTGTCCTGGACCTGTAACTGAAATTTACGTTCACGCTGCGCACCATCATCAGGCTGCGTGCCAGGTGTTGGGCAACGTTTGCATCGGAACCTTGCTTGGTCTTCCGCAGAAACCCGATTTTGTCGTACAACTGTAGCAGGTTCAACCGTCCGTTTACGGTGAGCGACAGGTCGTTTTGCAAAATGTTTCCGATATTTTCGTCGCGGATAAACGCGCCCCGTTCCCACCGGTAGCGCGAATGGTATGCCGTGCTTACGCTCATCCAGTCCAGAACGGGAATCTGTGCAAAGGGAAGTGTGTAGCTCACATCTGCCGTTTGTTCGTAATTGAGTGGCTTTCCCAGGTTCCGAATACTCTGAATCACGGAATCTTTCCAAAGCTCGTAGTCGTCGCGGTTTAGTTTTTTGTTTACCTGCAGGTAAGGTTCTTCAATTTCGGCGATGGTGCCCGAACGGAACGAAGTTTTCAGGTTTCGGGTCAGGTCCCAGGTAACCGAGAAATCCCTGTCCCAGGTGAAGTTTTGGCTGAACGTCAAATATTGCCGTTGCGACTGTGTAAATCCGGACATATATGCATTCAGATCGCGTAACTGCGTCTCCCGGTAGTTTCGCATCAGCTGTGAACTGATCTGGATATTGTTGGGCAGGTAGTTGAGACTGAAATTTTTAAAAGGTTCAAGCGGTTTCGCCAGCGGAGTGTAACCGTAATTTACCTGTAAGCGCTGATGGATGCTGTTGCTGTATTCGGTATCGGGGCTTTGAAAATGGTTCTCGCTGTAGGAATATCCGAAACTGAAATTTGCCGGGTCGTACGGCATCGGATTCTTGCTCTTTATATCCATTTTTATGTTGTTCAGACTCAGACTCTTGTTCAATGTTTGCGTGACAGCCAGGCGGTTGACCGAATCGCGCTCCTGTTTGTCTCGTGTGTTTTTTAACGATTCCGAGAGCAAAATATCCCGGTTGAGCGGATCGTATTGAGGCGCGGTAGTTTGATTGGAGTAGGAATAGTAGAGGGGGGCCGATATCTTTGCCGGCTCAGGCAGGAATCGTCCCAGTTCCATATTCATGGCGACATTTATTGACGAATGATCGTCGTTCCGTCGTTCCAGCAAGCTTTGGTCAAGCGTGCCGAAGCCCACCGTTTCTTTTCTTCCCGAAACCGTTACCGACCCGATATCCGACAACGCGAGATTAACGTTCCCCTGTACCGCCCAGCCTCCTTTCTCGTCGAACTCGCTTAACCGGAGTTCGTTTGCCCACACTTCGGACGACTTGGCGGTGACGGAGTTGTTTCTAATGCCAATCATCATCACTTTCACTTCGGCAAGCGACGGATTTCCCACAACGGTTAACCTGTTCTCCGGTTTTTGGGGATCGGCTTCGGAATAAGGAGTAAGGTAGGTCACACCGCTCCCGCGGCGTTTTTCCGCGTTGCGTTTCAGTTTCAGGCTTGTCAGCAGTTCAAGCGGGAAATCGAACTTGTTCCCGGGTTTCCATACCGTTTCCTGGTGGTCGGGGATGTTCGAGCTGTAGCGTCCCGCAGGGGTTAATTCAAGCGGGATCTCGTATTCGTAATAATTGTTCCGGTAATCGGAACCGATACGTAGAAAAACACTCATCTCGCCGTCTTGCAGGTCGGTGGTGCCGTCTACCGTTTCTTCGGCATGTATAAACATCTGGAGGCGTTTGAAGCGGCGCAGGTCGTACTGGGTGTTTTTGTAAATGGCGCGCGAATCGCCCGGATCGAGATCGCTCACTTTCAATGCGACGGCCTGTTCGTTTTGTTGGCGAAGTTGTGGCTGGCCGGGATCAAGGATGCGCGTTACTCCCGGAGGTAAAACGTAATTCACGGGAGTACGGTCGCCGTTCTCCTCTACGCTTACGGTTGAAACTTCCAGCTTACCCGGTCCCGATACGGTTCCGCCCGATTGAAGGCTTTGGGTGTAGGTCCGCCATTCACTGCGCACGAGTTCCAGCGTGGCAAATCGGAGAAACACAGGTTGTCCGAAACCGGTAAGAAACATCCGCATAAACCGGATGTTGTTGAATCCCCGGATACTGCCCACCCGGGAGTGATAATCCCGAAGGGGAATTTTAAATTGATACCAGTTCACTTTTCCCGTTTTGCCGTTACGCAACGATACGTTGGCTTCCCGTTTGTCAACGATGTGGTTGCTGCCCACCGCCATGTTTCCGGGACGAAGCTGTACTTTATACTGGTAATACGATTCGTTCTCATTCAGCGTGTTGTCGTTGTCGATATCTTCCGCGTCGGGCGTCGCGCGCGATGCGGTGGAGTAGGGTTGTGCCTCATCGGGAGCGAGGGAATTTCCTTCGGTCCCGTTGTAGTATTTATAACGATCCAGGATGCTCAGTTGCATACGGTCCTGTTCTTGTCCCCTGTAATGCCTGAAATTGTCTCCCGAAGGATCGTTCAGCAATGAATGTTTGTCCGACTGCATTCTGCTCAATGCGTCGCTTGACAGTTTTGGCGTAATTTCATTCAAATAAGTGGCGTAGGCAGAAAACGCTTTTTCCTCTTCCGTACTCAATCCGTTCAGGCCTACGTCCTGTATACGGCGCGATTCGTCACCCTGCGAATTATCGAAAGCATAGACAGTGGACTGGCGCAGGGGGGTATTTTCCCCAAACACTGGTACCGACGGCAGTCGCGTCGCCGTTAACGGGTAATC
>JBGZJM010000243.1:0-5870 GCA_041848845.1 Petrimonas sp.
ACGTGTGGTTAGTATTATTTTTACGGGTACAAATTTACAAAAAATAGGGAAAAGAAGAGTCGTTTGCCATTGAATTAAATGTAAAATTTATTTTTAACACTTTCTCATGCAACGTTTTTTCGTTTTTTTCATCTATTATATGTAATATTGTAATTCGTTATATGGATCGGATGAAAAAATACAAGGTTTTTATGTGGCTTTTTCTTTTTGTAGCCGCATTGGCGATCTTCTTTTCTTGTGCAAAGGAAGATGCGTTGGGTTTGAAAAGTAATGCCCTTGAATTACAATCGCCTTACGGGGATTGGAAGTTGAAGGGATATGGACCTGCGAGCGGTTATCCGGAAAAAATTTTTTTAGCCAATCCGAATTCATATTGTTTGACGTTGAATAAGGACGGTACTTTTACCGGCACTTCTTCCACTAACCAAATTAACGGTAAATTTACGGTAGACACCCGCAGGGGTGTCATGAGTTTCGCGCAAGCCGATTTTTATTCCAGTAACCGGTTTAATGAGACAAATGATGGCAGTGTCTATTTGAGCCGGCTTTTAAAGGTGACAAACTACAGGGTCTTTACCGATCAATTGCATTTATATTATTCCGACAAAGAATATATGGCCTTTGCCAAATCCGTTAACCGTTAACCGTGGATTTTTTTATTGAAAATCCGTTTTGAATGAAAAAATCTTTAATTTTGTGTTTATGATCTAATATACTTTATAAAAAAAACTTATGAGGTTGACAAACAACGTTATTGATTTCAAGAATTCAGAAATTGCTTTCCGGAATAAATCGAATGCCGAATTGCGGCAAGCTCATTTACTGTTCAAAGTAATGAACAATGCCGGCCTGGTGAAGGCGGGCAAACACCTGGTGAATTTTGCCTTTGCTGTCCGCTTCCCCGTTAAAGGAATTCTTCGCGACACCATCTATCGGCATTTTGTGGGAGGAACCTCCATTGCGGATTGTGCCAAAACCATTCAAAGGCTCGCGGCGCGAAGCGTGGGGACTATTCTTGATTTTGCGGTTGAAGGTGAAGAACGCGATGAACTGTTCGATACCACGTGCGCCGAAGTTATCCGCACAATAGAGTTTGCCCGCAACAACAGGCATGTGCCGTTCAGTGCTTTTAAAATAACCGGTATCGGACGGTTCGACCTGCTTGCCAAAGTGAGTGAGAAAGCGCGGCTTTCCGAGGAGGAGAGGAAAGAATACGGAAGGGTTTACGACCGTGTGGAGTCGATTTTCAAACGGGGTTACGAATTGGGTGTTCCTGTACTTGTCGACGCGGAACACACCTGGATTCAACCCGTTCTGGACGACCTGGTGCTGGAAATGATGGAAAGATACAACAAGGATGCGGCCATCGTGCAAAACACCTATCAGATGTACCGCCACGATGCCATCCACCGGTTAAAGGAGCACCACCGGTTTGCCTTGGATAGGGGAGTGAAGTTTGGGCTTAAGATTGTGCGGGGGGCGTATATGGAGATTGAGCGCGCGCGTGCTGCCGAAATGGGGTATCCATCACCCATTCAGCCCGATAAGCCGGCCACGGACCACGATTTCAACGAAGCTATCCGCTATTTCATCGACCACCTCGATACCATACATTTTATGGTGGCCACGCATAACGAGGAGAGTTCACAGTTGCTGGCGCAGTTAATTGATGAGCGCGGCCTGTCTCATGATCATCCGCATATTTATTTCTCGCAACTCTACGGCATGAGCGACCACATTACCTTTAACCTGGCCGAGAAGGGTTACAACGTGGTAAAATATGTGCCATACGGTGAAGTGAAAACCATGATGCCCTATCTTTTCCGCCGGGCCGAGGAAAACACGTCGGTGAAAGGGCAGTCGAGCCGTGAACTGAAACTTATCGAGAAAGAAATCAGAAGAAGGAAGGGTAAATAGTCTGGAGATATGTCTGTTGTTGGATGTGGGCGATCTTTCCAAATTTTCCGGTTCCGACTCGGCTATTTCATTGTTATTTCATTTCCCAGATATGGGAAGAACTCATCAGAAAATCGGTAAATGACTTTTTGGCTGCTTTCTTCCGCACTTCGGCAATCTGATTCTCGTATTCGGTTTCGTACGATGGCGAATCCACCGAGCGGATAACACCCAGCGCCACCGGAAGGTCATTGTCGTAACCCATCAGGCTGAGCTTGATGTGTAATGCCTTGTCAGTAGAGGAGGCATCGTGAACCAGGATATCGTCCATTGTATATCCGTCTTCGCCGATGGTAACGGCTTTTAAGTTCCATCCATCCAGTACTATCCCCCGGTTGTTCTCGAGTCCGAAAATCATTTTCTCGCCGTGTTTCAGCATAATTGTCTTTTCGGCTTTCCACGCGCGATCGGCAATTTTGTTGTGGATACCATTGTTGAAAATGACGCAGTTCTGCAATACTTCCACCACCGATGTCCCTTTGTGTCTGGCTGCGGCAACCATTGTTTCGGTGGTGTTCTTCATATCCACGTCAATGGTTCTGGCGAAGAATGTCCCCCGGGCGCCGAAGCAAAGTTCCGACGGGCGGAAAGGTTCTTCCACTGTTCCGTAAGGCGATGATTTGGATACAAATCCACGATCGGAAGTGGGGGAGTACTGCCCTTTGGTAAGTCCGTAAATCTTGTTGTTAAACAAGACGATGTTGATGTCTACATTCCTGCGGACGGCGTGGATAAAATGGTTTCCACCGATTGCCAGTGAATCGCCGTCGCCGGTGGCCACCCAAACATTCAGGTTGGGGTTGGATACTTTCACTCCGGTGGCGATGGCTGCGGCCCGGCCGTGAATGCTGTGAAATCCGTACGTGTTCATGTAGTAGGGCAAGCGCGATGAACAACCAATCCCCGAGATCACCACCGTTTCGTGCGGATGGATATTCAGTTCTGCCATGGCTTTATGCACGCAGCTTAAAATGGCAAAGTCCCCGCACCCCGGGCACCAACGTACATTTACTTCACTTTTGTAATCTTTTTGGGTATATTTTGCTTGTATTTTTTCTGCTGTTGCTGTTTCCATACATTTAATTTTTTAGTTGTCTCCCATAATTTTAATAAACTCATCCGTCAGCTCACTTACGCTGAAAGGTTGTCCTTCCACCCGATTGAACCGGTGTACCTTAATGTCATCGAACCGACTCAGCAAATAGGAAGCAAAATGGCCGGTGTTTTGCTCGGCAACGATAATGGTCTTGTATTTCTTCAAAATATCGTACGTGTTGCGCGGCAACGGATTGATAAACCTGAAGTGAGCCAGTGCCACCTTCTTGCCTTTATCCTGGATGCGCATCATTGCTTCCAGCAAATGGCCGTAAGTTCCTCCCCATCCCACGATAAGCGTGTCGGCGTCCTTATTGCCGATAACCTCCTGTTCGGGGATGAAGTCGGCTATCTTTTGTATTTTTGCCCGGCGGGTATTTACCATCAGTTGGTGGTTATCGGGATTGGACGATATCACACCCGTGAAGTAATCTTTTTCCAGTCCTCCGATGCGGTGTGCGTATCCTTCCGTGCCCGGGACGCCCCAATACCTTACCAGGGTTTCTTCGTTGCGCAGATAGGGTTTCCAGCTTTCGGCCCTTTCGTTGAAGTTCTTTTGGACATAAGGAGGGGTGATGGAGGGATACTCTTCGAGGTTCGGAATCTTCCACGTTGATGCGCCGTTGGCAATGTAGCCGTCTGTAAGCAGTACCACCGGAGTCATGTGCTCCAACGCTATTTTCGATGCCCAGTAGGCGCTGTCGAAACAATCGGTGGGTGTGGTGGCCGCTATCACCGCCAGGGGACTTTCGCCGTTTCTGCCGTACAGAGCCTGAAACAAATCGGATTGTTCGCTCTTGGTGGGCATTCCCGTTGACGGACCGCCCCGCTGGACGTCGATCACCACCAGCGGCAGTTCGGTCATCACCGCCAGTCCGAGCGCTTCGCTTTTGAGCGATAAGCCCGGGCCTGAGGTGGAGGTCGCACCCAGGCTTCCGGCAAAGCTGGCGCCGATGGCGGTGCAGATTCCGGCAATTTCATCTTCCATCTGCAATGCCTTTACGCCCAGGTCTTTCCTTGCGGAGAGTTCCTGCAGGATATCGGTGGCCGGCGTGATGGGGTAGGAGCCGAGAAAAAGTTTCACCCCGGCTTTTTCGGCGGCGGCGATCAGGCCGTATGCCGTGGCGGTATTTCCGTTTATGTCGGTATAAAAACCCTTTCCGGTTTCCACGGTGTCGATCCGGTAGGTGGTAGCTGTCAGGTGTATGTTGTTTCCGTAGTTGTACCCGTCTGTTAATGCTTTTATATTGGTTTCGACCAGTTTTGGCCTTTTCCTGAATTTGTCTTTCAGCAGTTGTTCGGCAATCTCGATTGGCCGGTTAAAGAGCCAGCAAACGATACCCAGCGAAAACATGTTCTTGCTTCGTAAAATGTCTTTGTTTTCCATTCCGCTGTTTGCCAGCGAGTCTTTGGTCATCGACGTGATGGCCACAGGAATAGGTTGGACGTACCCGAGATCAAGTTCGGCAAAAGGGTCTTCCGTTTTGAAGAGCGCTTTCTCCAGGTCTTTTCGTGTGAAGGAATCGGTATCGAAAATGACGATCGATCCTTTTTTCAAGTGCTGGCGGTTGACTTTCAGCGCGGCGGGGTTCATCGCGACCAATACGTCGGCCTTGTCTCCCGCATTATAAATATCTTTCGATCCTACACGGACCTGAAAACCAGAAACTCCGTTTAACGTGCCTTGCGGCGCGCGAATTTCTGCCGGATAATCGGGAAAAGTGGCGATTTCATTTCCAAAGATGGCAGACAAAGTGGAAAATAATGTCCCCGTTAACTGCATCCCGTCGCCCGAGTCGCCGGAAAACCGTATCGTTACCTGCTTCAAATCTGTAATTACAGTTTCATTAATCATAATAAATGTCTTGATTTATAGATCTTTAACTTCCTTGTGTGTTTTTTCAATCGAGTTTTTGAAAAACAAGTTTCTAAACTTTTGACAGATTAATTCCGTTGCTAATAATCAGTTTATAATAATCAAGTGCAAAGTAACAAAAGAGTTTGGGAAAAAGCAAATTTTTTCGTTTTATCTCCTCTCGATATTTGCCCCCAATTTATTCAACCGTAAGTCAATGTCCTGATAACCCCGGTCTATCTGGTCGATATTGTGAATAGTGCTTTTGCCCTTGGCGCTCATGGCCGCAATAAGGAGCGAGATCCCGGCGCGGATATCGGGCGAGGTCATGGTCATCCCGCGAAGACGGAACCGGTCGCCTAACCCGATAACTGTTGCCCGGTGCGGGTCACATAAAATAATCTGAGCCCCCATATCGATAAGCTTGTCCACGAAAAACAGGCGGCTCTCAAACATTTTCTGGTGGATCAGCACGCAGCCTTCGGCTTTGGTGGCAACAACCAGCATCACGCTCAGCAGGTCCGGGGTAAGGCCGGGCCAGGGTGCATCGGCGATGGTGAGGATGGAGCCGTCGATAAACGATTCGATGGTGTAATGTTCCTGGGGCGGAATGTATAAATCGTCGCCCTGTTGCTGAACAGCGATACCTAATCTGCGAAAACTTTCGGGAATAATTCCCAGGTTTTCTATCGATGCGTTCTTTATGGTTACTTCCGATGCCGTCATCGCCGCCATTCCTATAAAACTGCCGACTTCGATCATATCGGGCAGCAGTCGGTGACGGCAACCTCCCAGTCTTGTGACTCCTTTTACGGTAAGCCGGTTGGAGCCTATCCCTTCGATTTTTGCTCCCATCCTTACCAGCATCTTGCTCAATTGTTCCACATAAGGTTCGCAGGCGGCATTGTAAATAGTGGTAACGCCTTCGGCAAGCACGGCAGCCATCAGAATATTGGCCGTACCT
>JBGZJM010000244.1:0-14501 GCA_041848845.1 Petrimonas sp.
AAAAAAGCGAATAATAGCGTTCAACGGGGCGTTTCACGGACGCACATCGGGTGCTGTTGCCATAACCGACAACCCGTCGATCCAATCGCCTTTCAATACCGGACACGAAGTAACATTCATCCCCCTGAACGATACGGACAGGATGCTGAGTGAACTGGAAAAAGGCGATGTCGCAGCCGTTATCGCGGAAGGTATTCAGGGCGTGGCCGGGATCTTCGTTCCCGAAGACGGATTTATGCAACAGCTTGAAAAGGCCTGTCATAAACATCGCGCAGTGCTTATTCTCGATGAGATTCAATCGGGATACGGCCGCACGGGACGTTTCTTCGCCCATCAGCACGCCGGGATACGACCCGACATCATCACCCTGGCGAAAGGAATGGGTAACGGTTTTCCGATCGGCGGCGTGTTGATTTCACCCGAATTCGAAGCAAAAAAGGGAATGCTGGGAACCACCTTCGGGGGGAATCACCTGGCCTGTGCTGCGGCAATAGCCGTCCTGGAAGTGATGAAGGACGAGTGGCTGGTTGAAAATGCATCCCGGGCAGGCCACTACTTGCAAAACGAACTATCGAAATTAGACGGAATTCAAGAAATCCGCGGCCGGGGATTGATGCTGGGAATTGATCCGCAGCCCGAATTTTCAGACATACGCGACAAGTTATTGTTTAAAAGTCATATCTTCACAGGCGGAGCAAAAAACAACGTGATGCGTTTACTGCCCCCGCTTTCGGTAACGAAAGAAGAAATCGATATTTTTCTGAAAGAAACAAAAAAGCTCTTGGAAGTTTAACGTTAAAAGTCTATGGTATGAAACATTTCACCTGCGTTCAGGACATCGGCGACTTATCGTCCGCCCTGCAAAAAGCCAAGTACACCAAGGAGAATCCGTTTTCCGACCAGCATCTCGGCAAAAACAAAACCCTGATGCTTATCTTTTTTAATTCGAGCTTACGCACCCGGTTAAGCACACAAAAAGCCGGGATAAACCTGGGCATGAACGTTATCGTGCTGGATATCAACCAAGGGGCATGGAAACTCGAAACGGAGCGTGGAGTAGTAATGGATGGCGACAAGCCGGAACACATCCTCGAGGCCATCCCCGTGATGGGTTCCTACTGCGACGTTATCGGCGTGCGTTCGTTTGCCCGGTTCGAAAACAAAGCCGACGATTACAACGAAGCAATAATCAATCAATTTATCCGGTACTCGGGAAAGCCCGTCTTCAGTATGGAAGCTGCCACGCGGCACCCGCTTCAAAGCTTTGCCGACCTTATCACCATTGAAGAATTCAAAAAAACGGCCCGCCCGAAGGTTGTCCTCACCTGGGCACCGCATCCAAGGGCATTGCCCCAGGCCGTTCCCAACTCGTTTGCCGAATGGATGAACGCAACGGATTACGAGTTTGTAATTACTCATCCGGAAGGTTATGAGCTGGACGATAAGTTTGTAGGCAAGGCCATCGTGGAATACGACAAGGAAAAGGCATACCGGGATGCCGACTTTATTTATGCGAAAAACTGGGCGGCGTACCAAGATCCGAATTACGGGAAGGTTTTAAGCACGGACAAATCGTGGACGGTAGACACTCGAAAAATGGCCCTTACCAACGATGCTTATTTTATGCACTGCCTTCCCGTACGCCGCAACATGATCGTGACCGATGAGGTCATCGAAAGTCCGCAGTCGATCGTCATTCCCGAAGCCGCCAACCGTGTGGTTTCGGCACAAACGGTCTTGAAAGAAATCTTGCTGGAATTACAACACTGAAAAATTTTTACCGCTATGTCCATCCACCTTAACCACTCACTTTCTGTCGTAAAAATCGGCGGAAACATTGTCGATAACCCCGAAGCTTTAACGGGTTTCCTGAATGACTTCCACCGGTTGAAAGGAAGAAAGCTGCTCGTTCACGGCGGCGGAGTAATGGCCTCAAAAATGGCGGAACGACTGGGAATCAAGACTAAAATGGTTGAAGGCCGACGGGTTACGGATGCCGAAACATTGCAATTGGTAACGATGGTTTATGCCGGATGGATCAATAAAAGCATCGTCGCCGCCCTGCAAAAAACCGGATGCAACGCCATCGGGCTTTCGGGTGTCGATGCCAACTGCATTCCATCGGAACGCCGGAACCCGGAGCCCATCGACTTCGGATTCGTGGGCGACCCCGTCACACGAAAAATGGACGGAAAACTCCTCTCCACTTTCATTGAAAACGACGTTATCCCGGTTTTCTGCGCGATCACCCATGATGGAAACGGCTCGCTGCTCAACACCAACGCCGACACGGTGGCCTCGTCGCTTGCCGTAGCGTTGTCGAAGCACTACCGCACAACCTTGTATTACTGTTTCGAAAAAGAGGGTGTTTTGCGGGACATCCATGACAAAAACAGCCTGATTCCATTGATAAGCCGGGAAGCATTCATTCAATTGAAAGGGCAAGGCGTGATTGCCGACGGGATGATTCCCAAACTCGACAATTCATTCAGCGCCATACAGGAAGGCGTGTCCGAAGTCGTGATCCTGGATGCGAAAAATTTATTGAAGAAAACAGGGACAAGGTTAATTGGATAAAAGTCAAGATGCTCATGAACAAAGAATATCTCCATCGTTCGACCAACCTGCTGAAAGAGTTGGTTTCCCTGAAATCTTTTTCGGGCGAAGAAGAAGCGCGGAGTGATTTTTTGTGCGCCTATCTTTCCGAAAAAGGAGTAAAGACGGAACGATGGGGCAACAATATCATTGCCCGCCAGCCACACCACAACAGAGCAAAGCAAACGCTGATGCTCAATTCGCATCTCGACACCGTAAGGCCTGCCGCAACCTATACTTTCGATCCGTTTAACCCGCCTCCGTCCGACACCCATATTTTCGGGTTAGGCAGCAACGATGCGGGGGCAAGCGTAGTTTGCCTGTTGCAGGCGTTCTTGCATTTTTACGCATCGGAACTGCCTTTTAACCTCATGCTGGTTTTATCCTGCGAAGAAGAAAATTCGGGACCCAACGGGATGAGGCGCCTCGCAAAAGAACTGCCGGACATTGATTTTGCCCTTATCGGCGAACCGACCGGGATGCGTGCCGCCATTGCCGAGCGGGGGTTGCTGGTTATCGACGGAGAAGCTTCCGGTGTGAGCGGCCATGCGGCCAGAGACGAGGGCGTGAATGCGCTGTATATCGCCTTAGAGGATATCCAAACGATGAGATCGATCAAGTTTGACAAAATATCGCCGACAATGGGCGAGGTGAAACTTACCGTTACACAGATTTCCGCCGGTACGCAACATAACGTTGTGCCGGATAAATGTACTTTTGTGGTGGACATCCGTCCAACCGACCAATACACCAATCCGGAAATCCTGCAACTTCTCGGGGCTAACGTAAAAAGCAAACTCACCGCCCGAAACCTCACGAACAAAAGTTCGGCCACGCCATCCGGTCACCTGTTGATAAAAGCAATCGGGCAATTGGGAGTGCAAACATACGTCTCCCCCACCACATCGGACTGGATGCGCATTTCCTGTCCGGCCATCAAAATGGGTCCGGGCGAATCGGCCCGCTCCCATCAGGCCGATGAATTCGTGCTGGTCAGCGAACTGGAAGGCGGAATAGCCGGATACATCCGGTTTATCGAAGAAATGGCAAAAATCATCAAACAAAAAACTCTTCCGTCAACCGGCGGATAGATTCAGAAAGAGAAACTATGGCAAAAATCTGGAACAAAGGCTTCGATGCCGACAAGTCAGTAGAACATTTCACAGTAGGGAAAGACCGGGAATTTGATCTGCGGCTGGCAAAATACGACATCATGGGTTCAATGGCGCACATAAAGATGTTGGTAAAAATCGGACTGCTGGAAGAAACCGAAGAAGAAACATTGCGCCTGGAATTGCAGAAGATACTCGCTGAAGTGGAAAAGGGAAATTTCACCCTCGACACCGATGCCGAAGATATCCATTCGCAAATAGAGGCAATGCTCACCGAAACGCTGGGTGAAACAGGGAAGAAAATCCATTCTGGGCGTTCGCGAAACGATCAGGTATTGGTGGACCTGAAGCTTTTCTTCAAGGACGAAATCCGGAAAATCAAAACAGATGCCTTGCAGCTTTTCGACTTACTGCAATCGCTGAGCGAAAAATACCGGCCGGTACTGCTGCCCGGATATACCCACGGACAAATAGCGATGCCATCCTCTTTCGGACTGTGGTTCGGCGCATACGCCGAAACGCTCGTGGACGACATGCATACCCTGGTTGCCGCGTGGCGGGTTGCCAATCAGAATCCTCTCGGTTCTGCCGCCGGATACGGTAGCTCGTTCCCGCTCGACCGGGAGATGACCACACGCGAGCTCGATTTCGAAACCCTGAACTACAATGCGGTTGCAGCACAGATGGGAAGAGGAAAGACCGAACGGATCCTCGCTTTCAGCATAGCGTCGTTCGCATCCACGCTCAATAAACTGGCTGCCGACAACTGCATGTATTTATCGGGGAATTATGGGTTTATCTCCTACCCCGACAACCTGACTACCGGATCGAGCATTATGCCGCACAAAAAGAACCCCGACGTCTGGGAACTTATCCGCGCGCACAGCAACCGGTTGCAGGGCCTTCCCAACGAAATCGCCCTGATGACTACCAACCTGCCCCACGGTTATCACCGTGACTTCCAATTGCTGAAAGAGACTCTTTTCCCGGCCCTTGAAGCGTTGCACACGCTCTTCGAAATGACTCATTTTATGCTTTCACACATTTCCGTAAACAGGAATATTCTGGAAGACGAAAGATACCGCTACCTCTTCACGGTGGAAAAGGTCAACGAACTTGTCCTGCAGGGTATTCCGTTCCGTGAAGCTTACCAACAAATCGGACAGGAGGTGCAGGAAGGCACTTTTGCCTTTCGACCCGCTCTTAACCACACGCACGCGGGAAGCATTGGAAATTTATGTACGGATGAGATTCGAAGAAAAATGGAAAACGCAACGAAAGGAATCCGCTGATTTTCTCCTAACCATTTGCAAGCTTCATATCGCTTTTTTTATTACTTTTGCAGATGATTAATTTCAAATCGTCATACAAAATCTATGAACTTAATTAACGAAATTATCGAGCGTGCAAAAGCCGATAAACAACGAATCGTTCTCCCCGAGGGGACGGAAACCCGCACGCTTCAGGCTGCGGATCGACTTGTCAGGGATGGGGTGGCAGAAATAATTCTCCTCGGGAATCCACAGGAAATTAACCTGCTGGCCAATCAGCTCGAATTGAAAAATATCGGGAAAACCCTCGTTATCGATCCCAAGAACCACGACAAAAAACAAACCTACACAGACCTGCTGGTGGAACTCCGGCAGGCCAAAGGAATGACACCCGGGAAAGCGGCCGTTTTGGTGGAAGACCCGCTCTATCTGGCCTGCCTGATGATTAAAAACGGTGACGCGGACGGCGAGATTGCCGGCGCGCAAAACACTACCGGCGATGTGCTCCGCCCCGCTTTGCAGATCATCAAAACATCACCGGGGGTAAGCGTGGTATCCGGAGCATTCATCATGTTTACGAAAACACCGCAATACGGGAAAGACGGCATCCTCGTTTTTGCCGACTGCGCCGTCATGCCCAACCCTACGGCACAGGAGCTGGCATCCATTGCCATAGCATCGGCACAAACGGCACGCGGTATTGTTGGGGTTGAACCGCGCGTGGCCATGTTGAGTTTTTCGACCAGGGGAAGTGCCCAACACGAAATGATTGATAAGGTGGCGGAAGCTACCCGCATTGCGAAAGAGGTCGCTCCCGACCTGCTTATCGACGGTGAGCTCCAGGCCGATGCGGCGCTGGTTCCATCCGTTGGCGCAAGCAAAGCGCCCGGAAGTGCTATCGCAGGGCAGGCCAACGTGTTGGTTTTTCCCACGCTGGAAGCCGGAAATATCGGATACAAACTTGTCCAGCGGTTAGGAAATGCCGAAGCGGTCGGCCCCATTCTGCAAGGGATGGCAGCTCCGGTAAACGATCTGTCCCGCGGCTGCTCGGTCGATGACATTTACAAAATGGTTGCCATAGCCGCGAATCAGTCCATTGCGGCAAAATCGAAAAAATAGAATTCAAAAAAATAGAATAATGAGTGAATTAATCATTGAACCTATCGAGAAGTACGGGCTCAACATAAGCCACGAGAAGAAAGCGCTCTTCTCGAGAATCGGTGTTGTAGGGGCCGGAAAAGAAGGGCGAACCATAATCAGCCTGACAGCCTCGGCAGGGATGGATGTGGTTTTTATGGATGAATCGCAAGAGCGTATCGACTTCGTTTTGGAAGAACTGAACCGGGTAATGGAGCGGAAAATCAGCAAATGGGGATTGACGCAGTCGGAGAAGAAGGTAATCATGAACCGGATCACCCCCACACTGAGCTACGATGATTTTGCCGGATGCGACCTGGTCATTGAGTGTACCCGCTATTCAGAATCGGGACGCCGCAGCACTCCGGTTCGAAAAAATATCTTTAAAATACTGGATGAAGTCCTGGAACCCGATGCCATCATCGCTACCAACGGCCCTGCCGTCATTATCAGCGAATTGGCGGCTGACCTCGTTCATAAAGAGCGCTGCGTCAGCCTCTATTTTCCCGTATCTCATCCCGATGCCCGGATTCTCGAGATGGTAAAGGGCATGTACACATCGGAAGAGGTGTACAACAGGATGGAAATTTTCGCCCAACTTATCAATTACCGGCCTCACCGGATCAATGAAAGCAACGGGAATGTAAGCATACGCTTGCTGACGACCATGCTCAACGAATCTTGCCAGATGCTGCTGGAGAGGGTGAGCAGCATGCAGAGCATCGAGGAAACGTTCACCATCATTTACGGGCAGCGGTACGGTGTTTTCAGGATGGCCGACATCATTGGCATTGAACGCATTGTCACCATAATGGAAGCCATGTTTAACGATTTCGGAGAGACACATTACAAACCCAATCCGTTGTTGTGGAAACTTTACCGTTCCAATCAGCTTGGCGTTCGAACAAGGAAAGGCTTCTACATCTACGATGAGAACGGGAACGTAATTTCCGAAAATAAATCGTTGTTTAATTGAGAAAAGTCAGAAATCATAAGTTGTTGAAATGAAGATATTGGTATTAAATTGCGGAAGTTCTTCCATAAAATACAAGCTTTTCGACATGAAAAGCAACGAGGTTATTGCACAAGGCGGCGTGGAAAAGATCGGCATGAAAGGTTCGTTCCTGAAGCTTACGCTTCCCGACGGGCAGAAAGTCCAGCTGGAAGGGGAGATCCTGGAGCACCGTGCGGGGATTGAATACATTTTCGGGGTCATGCTGAGCGAAAAATACGGATGTATCCGGTCACTCGATGAAATTGACGCTGTCGGACACCGCGTGGTACATGGCGGAGAGCGTTTCAACAAGAGCGTGCTCATCACCGAAGAGGTCATAGAAATGCTGAAAGAGTGTATTGAGCTGGCGCCCTTGCATAATCCTCCTAACCTCAAAGGCATTTACGCCATCCAGGAACTGTTGCCCCATACGCCACAGGTAAGCGTCTTTGATACGGCCTTTCATCAGACCATGCCCGATTATGCCTATGTTTACGGATTGCCCTACTCGCTTTACGAAAAATACGGCATTCGCCGGTATGGATTTCACGGCACGAGCCACCGGTACGTTTCTAAAAGAGCCTGCGAGTTCCTGAATGTTCCCTACGAATCTCAACGAATCATCACTGCCCATATCGGTAACGGCGTTTCCATAACGGCCATAAAAAACGGCAAATCGATGGATACGAGTATGGGGATGACCCCCGTTGAAGGACTGATGATGGGAACCCGGTCAGGAGACCTGGATCCGGGGGTCATTTCCTATATTATGGAAAAAGAACACATGAGCGCTTCAGGCATTTCCACCCTGTTGAACAAATTTTCGGGTGTCCTGGGAATCTCAGGAATCTCGTCGGATATGCGTGAGATAGAGGTCGGAATAAAAGAGAACAATCCGAGAGCGATCCTGGCATTAAACGCTTACGACTACCGCATAAAAAAATACATAGGTGCATACAGCGCTGTTTTAGGCGGGGTGGACATCCTGGTGTTTACGGGCGGTGTAGGTGAGAATCAGTCGGTTACCCGGAGTGTTGTTTGTAAAGACATGGAGTATATGGGTATTGAACTCGATGAAGAACTGAACCGGTCGGTCCGTGCGAAAGAAGTTGTGATCAGCAAACCCTCGTCGAAAGTGAAAGTACTCATCATCCCTACCGACGAAGAATTGACCATAGCAAAAGACACGATGCAGATACTGGGAAAGTAACGTTTACCTGCCGGCTGACATACCAAAAAAGCTGATAAATACAAAATTTATCAGCTTTTAAAAAAATTATTCCGTATATGTTATTCCGCTACTACCTCAAACGGTATTTCAACAGATACTTCCTTGTGCAACTTGGCGACGGCAACGTAGTTCCCGACTTCTTTTACCGTGTCTTTTATCACAATGATTTTTCTTTCCACCTCAAAGCCCTTTTCTTTCAACGCATCGGCAATCTGAATGTTGGTAACCGACCCGAAGATCGTTCCGGTGGAACTGGTTTTTGCACCGATGGTAAGGGATACCCCTTCCATTTTCTCGGCCAGGGCCAAAGCGGTTGCTTTAATCTGTTCCAACTTATGGGCGCGTTGTTTCAGGTTTTCCGCCAATACCTTTTTCGAGGATTCGGTAGCCATGATGGCTTTTCCCTGTGGAATAAGATAGTTGCGGGCATATCCCTTCTTTACGTTTACAATATCGTCTTTGTAGCCTAAATTCACTACATCTTCCTTTAAAATTACTTCCATAACTGTTCCTCCTTCTTTTTATTTCATTAAATCGGTTACGTACGGAAGCAAGGCTATGTGACGAGCTCTCTTGACTGCTTGCGCGATACGACGTTGAAACTTGAGCGATGTACCCGTTATTCTGCGCGGAAGAATTTTCCCCTGCTCGTTCAGGAACTTTTTCAAAAATTCGGGATCCTTGTAGTCGATATACTTGATTCCGTTCTTTTTGAAACGACAATACTTTTTCTTTTTAACATCCACCGATACGGGGGTCAAATATCTGATTTCTGATTGTTTAGCCATCTTTTAGTCCTCCTTTTCCTCTAATTCAACTTTTTTTCCCGCCTTAACGGTTTCCTTAGCCGTATCCTGAGTACGGGCTTCCTGCTTGCCGCCTTTGTTGTTTCGTCTTTTCTCAGCGTATTCAAAAGCAAAATGATCCTGCTTGATGGTCAAGAAACGAATCACACGCTCATCGCGGCGGAAGTTCACCTCAAGTCTGCCAACCACTGACGGATCGGCCTTGAATTCCAGAAACGTATAAAAGCCGGTTGTTTTTTTTGTCGATGGGGTAAGCCAGCTTACGCAATCCCCAGTTTTCTTCGTTTACAATTTCAGCCCCTTGGTCCGTGAGGAGGTTCTTGAATTTTTCAACCGCTTCCTTCATCTGTGCATCAGACAAAACGGGAGTCAAAATGAAAACGGTTTCGTAATTGTTCATACTAAAATGAATTAATTATTAATGATTTAAACCGAAAAATTATTTTTCGGACGGCAAAGATACGATAAAATACGCTAAAAACAAAGCCAAGAGGCATAAAAAATCGTACTTTTGTACTTCAAAACCCACAAGATGAAAAATATCCACGATTACGAAATCATGGCTCCGGCAGGTTCTTACGAATCGCTTATGGCAGCCATTCAGGGCGGCGCCGATTCCATCTATTTCGGTATCGAGGGACTGAACATGCGCGCCAAGTCGTCCAACAACTTCACCATTGAAGACCTGCACAACATTGCCCGCATTTGCAAGGAAAACAACATAAAAAGTTACCTGACCGTCAACACCATTATTTACGACAGCGACACGGAGTTGATGCGGAGGGTGGTGAATGCGGCCAGGGAAGCCAATTTATCGGCAATCATCGCGGCAGACGTGGCGGTGTTGATGTATGCCCGAAGCATTGGGGTTGAAGTGCACTTGTCCACCCAGCTGAATATCACCAACACCGAATCGTTGCGGTTTTACGCCCAGTTCGCCGATGTGGTGGTGTTGGCTCGCGAACTCAACCTCGATCAGGTGGCTTCCATTCACAAAGACATCATCGAACAGCAGATAAAGGGCCCGTCGGGCAATCCGATACGCATAGAAATGTTCGCGCACGGTGCTTTGTGCATGGCCGTTTCAGGCAAATGCTATCTAAGCCTGCACGAAAAAGACCTGTCGGCAAACCGGGGCGCATGCAACCAGATCTGCCGCCGCGGATATATCGTAAAAGACAAGGACAGCGAAATTGAGCTGGAAATCGACAACGAGTACATCATGTCTCCCAAAGACCTCAAGACCATCCATTTCATGAACAAGATGATGGATGCGGGTGTCCGGGTATTTAAGATTGAAGGCCGTGCCCGCGGGCCGGAATACGTCCGGACGGTAACCTCGTGCTACAAAGAAGCGGTCCAGGCCTACTGCGACGATACGTTCTCGCAGGAAAAAATCGATGCATGGAACGAAAAGCTGGCCACCGTCTTCAATCGCGGATTCTGGGACGGGTATTACCTCGGCCAACGGCTGGGCGAATGGACGCACCGGTACGGCTCAGGAGCAACGAAAAGGAAAGTTTACGTGGGCAAGGCCATTAAGCATTTCGGGAACATCGGCGTTACGGAATTTTTGGTGGAAGCCCAACCGGTTAAAGAGGGCGAAGAATTGTTGATCACCGGCCCGACCACCGGCGCGGTTTTTGTGAGGGCAGAAGATATCCGGGTCGATTTGAGGCAAGTTTCCGAAGCTGTTAAAGGCGATCACTTCTCGATAAAAACGCCCGGGAAAATCCGCCCGAACGACCGGCTTTACAAAATTGTAAAGGCG
This sequence comes from Petrimonas sp., assembly GCA_041848845.1. GTDB lineage: Bacteria > Bacteroidota > Bacteroidia > Bacteroidales > Dysgonomonadaceae > Petrimonas. The sequence goes on from JBGZJM010000244.1 coordinate 10,918, forward strand.
GGACAATAAACAGTCATTCCGACAGTTGTTTGAAAAAATCCCAAATCACTATTCCCGCCGTAACCGAAACATTCAGTGAATGCTTGGTACCGTACTGCGGAATTTCAATGCAGTTGTCCGAAGCATCAACAACCTGCTGTTGCACGCCGTGCACCTCGTGTCCAAGGATAACGGCATATCTTCCCTGCCGGTCCAACTTCAGGGTTTCCAGCGAAAGGCTGTTCCGGGTCTGCTCGATGGAAAAAACGGTGTATCCTCGCGATTTGAACTCCTGAACAGCGGAGAGCGTTTCTTCGAAATACCTCCATTTCACCGAATCTTCAGCGCCCAGTGCCGTTTTATGAATTTCGGCATCGGGCGGCGGGGCGGCAATGCCACAAAGGATAATCTCCTCCACCCGGAAAGCATCGCCCGTGCGAAAAACCGAACCGATGTTGTGCCGGCTGCGCACATTGTCCAACACCACCACCAAGGGAATTTTGGGCGCTTCCCGAAATTCTTCGACACTTATCCGGTTAAGTTCCTCAACATTGAGTTTTCTTCTGTTCATCATCTCTGTTTTTTTATTTTCCGGGTTTTATTACGGCTCGTACTGCAAACCAGACATGGAGCAAAAAGGTCGATACCGGCCCGTAATGTTTCACCATGATCCGGTATCGCTCCTTGAGCGAAGCCTTCCGGTTGGCCGTAGTCATTCCCTCGTTCAGGTAATTGACAAGCGTCAGGCGTGTGTTATGAATGCGGCGGGATTTTTTCATCATGCGGATGCACCAGTCCACATCGGCAGAAAAGCGATAATCCAGGTCGTAAGGCTCAAAAATCGATCTCTTGACCATAAACGCCTGATGGCACACCAGCATTCCCTGTTTAAAACTCTTCCAGGAGAGCGTTTCGGGAGCCTTTAAACGTCGCATGCACAGAAACGTTCCGTTATTATCCACAATGGCCGTTTCGCCGTACAAGATGTCAGGGGCCGAAGCGGGTTCGAAAGAATTCATCATCTGCTCCACGGTCTCCGGCAGAAAAAACATGTCACCCGCATTCAAAAAGCAAAGATAGTCGCCCGCAGCCATCGTTACGGCTTTATTCATGGCATCGTACAACCCGTTGTCCGGCTCGCTCTTCCATTTCAGCTTGGAGTTCTCGTACTGCCGGATCAACGCAAGGGTATTGTCTTTCGATTTTCCGTCCACGACAATATGTTCCACATACGGATAGGTTTGTTCGCGGACACTTTTCAGCGTCCGTTCCAACGTTTTCCCGGCGTTGTAGGTGACGGTTATTACGGAAAGCGATTTCATTTGCGGGCGTAAACAGCAATAAACGGCGAAAGGAACCGTCCCTTCACCGGAAAAAGTTTAACGGCATAACTCAACATTTTTACCCATTTTCGGGCACGTTTGTTTTCGGGTTTCGGTTCCAGCCACAGCATCGGCTTCCCCAGGTAATCAATTTCAACGTCCTTTAAATCGAATTCCCGCATAATGTTCTGCAAACGTGGAATTTCCATCGATTTCAGGTTATGAGCTTCCAGATTTTCCCTGTCCAGCCATTGTTGTATTTTCCCGTTCAACCCGAGGAAATTGGGGATCAGCAGGAGCAAATGCCCGTTTTCCGACAGCAAATCCACATGCCGTGCAATCACATCGCGCGTGTCCTGAAAGTGCTCGATAAATCCCGATGAAAAAACCACGTCGTATTTCTTTTCGGACGAGAACTTGAAAAAATCGGCTTCGACACACCGGATGGTATGCTCCGGAAGATCATTGGCCGCCTCAAACTTACGGATAATGGAGGTATTCATGTAAAAGTCGAGTACGGTAACATCGGGGATGCCCTGCTTGTAAAAATAGGCCGCAAAAATTCCGGGGAAACCGCCGATTTCGATACAACTTTTAGCCCCGCCGAGTTTCGGGATAAATTCTCCGAAAACCACTTTTCGAGGGATCTTATCGAATTGATAATTTGACCAGTACGCCTCCCAGTGCGACCGGTCGGTAATATTATTGGGATTGTTCCGCATAAATTGTTAAATAGCGATTGACAATGATTTCCTCCGCATATTCCGACAACACTTTTTCCCGGGCATTTTCCGAAAGCAACCGGAAGTCAGCTTCAAAAAGCGTCCACAGCAAGCCGCGGGTCAAGTCCTCTGCGTCTCTGTATTCAGCCACGTAACCGTTTTTCCGGTGGTCGATCATCTCCGGGATTCCTCCGGTATTGAATCCAACACACGGTGTACCACACGACATAGCCTCCATAAGGGTATTCGGCAGGTTCTCCTGCAGGGAAGGTGTCACAAAAACATCGGCAGCATTATAGAAATCCGGCATTTTATCCGGAGCGACGAATCCGGCATTCACGGACAAGGCCGGCAGTTGCCGCGCGATTTCGTCACCGTTTGTTCCGGCAACCAGGAACAGCACCTCTTTATCTTTGAGCCGTCTGCCGGCTTCTATCAGGTAGTCCGTTCCTTTTCGTTTGTCGGAAGCTTTCACCGCGGCAAACAGGACAATCTTTTTATCCGCAGGCAAGCCCAGCTTTCGTTTCGCCTCGGTCTTGTCACCGGGAAAGTATTTCCCCGTATCGATGGGGTTGGGAATGGAGACTACCCTGTGTCCTTTTGTAAGTGGACTTTTTTCTGCTATCCTTCCAAGCCACCGGCTGCAGGCCACGAATTCTATTCTTCCCCGGGCGTATGTCGTCTGCTTTTTTCGAAAAATCCGGCGAGAAAGATCGTTGTCCGACGGCGCTTTCAAGTATGGGCAATTTCCGCAGGAATGACGAAAGCGGACGCACGCCCCGGCATGATGGCAAATTCCGGTAAAGGGCCACATATCGTGCATCGTCCACACCATCTTTTTGCCGGAAGCAAGGATCTTCCCGATTTCGCCAATCGACAGCATCCCCTGGTTGATCCAGTGCAGGTGAATGATATCGGCCGCTTTGAACTCCGGATGTCCCGTAACGGAGACACCTGTGTTGGCAATGGAGATATCGAACAAGTTATCTCTTGAGAGGCGATTGTTTAAAAATATTTTCCCCCGTTCCCAACAGAAATTCCATTTATCTTGAATTTTACCGCCGATCCGGACAACACCTCCGGCGTTTGAATACTTGTCGCGCACCAGCATCTTCGCCCCTACCCCCCCGGCACGGAGAGCATTCATCAACCGGAAAGCGGCTATGGCCGCCCCGCCGTGAATATCGGATGTGCTGATTATAAGAACATTCATTCCTGAGTATTTATACTATAAGAATACAAAAGTAACTATTTTGGTTGATAAATCGGGAACCAGCACGCGGATATTGAAACTTTGTAATAATGGAGTAATCAACGTAGCCTGACATTTTCAAGATTCATAGTATAAAATGGGGTTAGTAAAACTCATAATCAAGATGTAAATAAAATATTGCATTAATTTTTTTACGCATCCTCCTCTTTCGCTTAGGTTTGATCCGGATAGATTCTTCAAATTGATGAAAGTCGATCCTTCGGATGACATACACAGGGAAAAGTAGATATCTACTTTTCCCTGTGTATGTCATCCGAAGGATCGACTTTCATCAATTTGAAGAATCTA